>JAGLSM010000178.1 GCA_023135745.1 Spirochaetota bacterium
ACACCCCAGGGATGGGGGGTTAGGTTGTCCTCCCATACAGCGTTTTTACTATGATATTATGCTATCTTATAGACAATATCATTGCATAGTTGTATTTTCAATATGTGAAGCTATAGATGATTCAAGGAGATTATAATGGAAAATCAAAGTGAAATTTTTGACAGCATTACCCATTCAGAACTGGTAACTCCAAAAATGACCAATTCTATGGGTACTCTATTTGGTGGAGACCTATTGGCTCACGCGGACAAGGCTGCTTATGTCTGCGCCAGAAGATACTGTAAGCAGACTTGTGTTACTGCTTCGTTTGACCAGGTTTCATTTTTAGGGCCTGTCCATATTGATGAACTGATAACTTATCACGCGAGAATTATCCATGTTGGAAAATCTTCGATGCTTGTAGAAATAAATGTCTATGCTGAAAACCTGAAAAAAGACGAGGTACGCAAGGTAAGCACCTGTTTCGCGACAATGGTAGCTATAAAAGACGGCATGCCGGTTGAAGTGCCGAGGATGAAGTGTGAAACAATAGATGAATGCCGTGACAGACTCATGGGTGATACCAGACGTAAACTTGCCAAAGAGTATGCTCAGAGAATTAGTTCCGCTGAGAGTAATATTTTGAATCTTGATAATGATGAGCTTGAGAAAATGGTCAATGGGTTAGCTTAGATAAAAAAATTTATATTTCGACATCCTGTGCTTCAAAAACAGGTCCTTCTTTACATGTACATACATATTTACCATTTTTATGTTTTACAACACAGCTCAGGCATATGCCATAACCACAGCCCATGTATTCTTCAAGAGAAAGGTATGCTGCAACATTTTTTTTCTTTGCCCATTCTTTTACTGCCCTGAGCATAGGAGTCGGGCCGCAGGCATAAGCTGTTTGAGGGATTTCCTTTAATTTATTCAGGGCATTTATTACTGTTCCTTTTATTCCATAACTTCCGTCGTCAGTTGCTATTATCAATTGGTCTGAAAATAAGTTAAATGTTTCTTCAAGCAGAATAAGGTCCTTATTTTTGAATCCGATGCATGAAATGATTTTTTTACCCGATTTTTTTAATTCCCTGCCAAGATACGCGATTGGGGGTATACCGACCCCTCCCGCAATCAGGATCGTGTCACCGCTTTTGTCAGGGAACGGTCTTCCAAGCGGGCCGAGTATATTGAGTTTTTCACCTTCTTTTTTTTTAGATAAAAGCTCTGTTCCCGGGCCGACCTTCCGGTATATTACAGAAAGCTTATTGTCACCTGATTCATATATAGAAAATGGTCTTCGAAGAAAAGGGGTTTGTTTTTCGGATATAAGGATATTAATAAATTGTCCCGGCGTACAATTTTCAAAATCCTCAGTTTTAAAAACAATCTTATAAAAATCATTTTTTATATTTTTATTTTTAATTATTTCGAGTTTTTGATCTTTCATTAACCTTCTCTTTTTATTAACGCAGGCTTATGTGCTTTTTTTTACAATAATGCCGTCTTTTAGAACGGGAATTCCTTCACATATTGTATGTTCCGCAAAACCAAATAATTTTTTATTTAAATAGATTGAGTTTTTTGATTTAGATACAATGGCTTCTGTGTCGTAGAGAGTTTCTTTATCAAGATTAAAACAGGAAATGTCAGCTGGTTCGCCTTTTTTAATACTGCCGGCTTTTAGTCCTATTATTTCTGCCGGCCTGGATGTCATTGCTCTTATGATTTTATCAAGCGGAATTTTTCCTGTTTTTACCAGGTAGGTATAACATGCGGGAAAGGCTGTTTCAAGACCTATGGTTCCAAAAGATGCTTCTGAAAATTCAAGAGATTTGGAATAATCGGATCCCGGCTCATGATTGCTTGATATACAATCTATGTGTCCATCCTTAAAGTGCTGTACCATTTTTTTAACATGCTCTGCTTTTCTAAGTGGAGGCATGATTTTCGCCATTGTGTTGTAACCCCTGATTTCTTCATCGGACAATGTAAGATGATATGGCGTTATATCACATGAAAGTATATCGGGAAATTTTTTCTTACCGTCAAGTATATACTGGATTGAATAAGGAGAGCTCAGATGCGCAAAATGAACTTTTGCCCTGGTGAGTCTTGCCAGAATAACGTCTCTGACAACCATTATCTCTTCAGCTTCCTTGGGCGCTCCTGATAATCCCATAGTAGTTGCAAGCAGAGAAGCATTTACCTGACCATGTCCCGCAAGGTTTTCATCGTTCGCGTAAAGGATAAGCGTTGTATTAAACATTTTTGAGTACTGCATCGCGCGGTGCATTAGATCCGCATTCATTATGGCTTTTTTGTCACTGCTGAAAGCTACAGCGCCTCCCTCAATCATATTTCCCATTTCTGTAAGCTGTTTACCTTCAAGGCCTTTGGAAATTGCTCCAACCGGATGTACCTTGATCAGAGCATCTCTTTGTGCAGTAGCGGATATGTATTTGACATGGGTGATATCATCTATCACGGGTTCTGTATCAGGCATAGGCAGGATTGATGTATATCCTCCCTTGGCTGCAGCCATTGTGCCGCTTTCGATACTTTCGTGGTCTTCATGACCCGGTTCTCGAAGGTGGGTATTTATATCGATCAAGCCCGGAGTAATAAGGAGATTTGTACAGTCAATGGTTTCTTTGATTTTGTCATCATTAATTGATTCGGCAAGTTTATTGATTGTACCGTTTTCGATGAGTATATCGACTTTTTTATCAATTCCCTGAGACGGATCAAGTACCCGTCCGTTTTTAAGCAGGATCTTCAAACTTTCCGTCCCCCCCAGATAAAAGATACAGTACCGCCATCCGGACTGCTACTCCGTTTGTCACTTGTTCATTTATTACAGAATTAGGGCCGTCCGCGATGCTGCTTGAGATTTCAATGTCCCTGTTCATCGGGCCCGGATGCATGATTAGCAGGTCTTTTTTGGCTATTTTCATGCGTTTTTCGTTCATACCAAAACTTCTGGCATACTCCATGATTGATGGAAAATAGTTCTTATCCTGTCTTTCTTTTTGTATCCTGAGCATATTTACCACGTCAACTTCCTGAATTGTCTTATCCATATTATATGATATTTCAACCCCAAGCTTGGAGAAATGGCGCGGTACCAGGGTTGGCGGTCCTACAAGTGTAACTTTTGCGCCGAGTTTTAATAATCCCCAAAGATTTGATCTTGCCACTCTACTGTGCAGAATATCTCCAACAATAGCAACATGAAGATTTTTAATTTTTAATTTTTTTTCACGCATAGTAAATATATCAAGGAGCGCCTGAGTCGGATGGGCGTGTGTTCCATCCCCGGCGTTGATTACCGCGCTTTTTACATGCCGCGAGAGCATCTTGGCGGCTCCTGAAGACGGGTGACGGATTACAATGAAATCTGAAGCCATCGCTTCAATTGTTTTGGCTGTATCTATCAGAGATTCGCCTTTACTAACAGACGAGCTGCTGACATTAAAGTTAAGAACATCAGCAGAGAGACGTTTTGCCGCGAGCTCAAATGAATTTCTGGTTCTTGTTGATGCTTCAAAAAAAAGATTAACGACAGTCTTTCCGCGCAGCGCCGGAACTTTTTTAACATCCCTTGTAAATATTTCCTTGAATGATTTTGCTGTATCCAGAATTTTAATAATATCTTCTTTGGATATGCTTTCAAGGTCAATAAGGTGTCTCATTAGGACTTTTCTCCTTTATGAGAGGAAGACTCCCTCATCATTATCAATTTCAATAAGTCTGACTTCAATTTTTTTATTTTCTGAAACAGGATCAATTTTTTTACCGGTAAAATCCGCCTGAATAGGAAGTTCCCTTCCTCCTCTATCAATCAGTACTACGAGTTTTACTGACTTTGGTCTTCCAAAATCCATAATCTGATCCAGGGCTGCTCTTATTGTCCGTCCTGTATTCAGAACGTCATCTACAAGTATTATAATTTTATTATGTATATCAAAATTGATAAGTGTTTCTTTTACAACAGGATTTGATTCAAGTTTATTCAGGTCATCTCTGTACAGGGTTATGTCCATGATTCCGGAAGGGATCTGCAGAGAAGTAATATCCTCCACCTTCTTTTTAATCCTGTTCGCGATATGCTCTCCCCTTGTGCGGAGTCCAATGAAGGCTATTTCTTTTGGCGGAATGCATTTTTCAACAATTCCATATACTATACGGTCAACTATTCTTGAGATATCATTTTTGCTTAGGATGGAATTCATTGAAGGATAACCTTTCCCGAGCCATGATCTGCTGATCCGATTTTGAATGCTTTTATTCCGGAATTATCGAGTATTTTAAGAGTATTTATTTCAGAATCCTCCGGTACGGCAATTATCATTCCAATACCCATATTAAAGGTTCTGAACATTTCTTTTTCCTCTATATCACCATGTTTTTGAATCAGTGAAAATACCCGAGGAGGTGTCCATGTATTTTTATCTATTATAAGGTCAATATCCGATGGAAGTATTCTTGAGGCATTACCCTCTATTCCGCCGCCTGTTATATTGGCTATGCCGTTGACGGTGGAGTCTTTTATAATATTCCGGATTGCTTTTGAGTAAAGAATAGTGGGGCGGAGGAGGGCCGTTTTTAATGGTTCTCCTAATCCGTATTCTTCGTCGAGAGATAAATTTGCTGTATCAATGACCTTTCTCACAAGGCTGTATCCGTTTGCATGGAAGCCGGAAGCTGCAAGGGCTATAACTGAGTCTCCCGGGCGTATTTTTGTACCGTCGATTATATTTGCCCTGTCTACAATTCCCACCGCGAAACCTGCAAGGTCATATTCTCCATCCGGATACATGCTGGGAAGTTCTGCTGTTTCTCCGCCGGTTAAGGCGCATCCTGCCCGGCTGCATCCTTCTCCGATTCCTTTGACTATTGATTTTGCGGTTTCTGTATCAAGTCTGCCTGAAGCAAAGTAATCGAGAAAAAATAAAGGCGCTGCGCCGCAGGT
>JAGLSM010000179.1 GCA_023135745.1 Spirochaetota bacterium
AGTTCTCAGTCTACTCAACCGTTCCAATATTTAATTATATGATGGATAGGAGTTCATAAATTGATAAAAACTATTCTAAAACTCATCCTTCTAATATATTTCATTAACTCAGCCGCTTGTTCAAAGAAAGTACAATCAGGATTTAAAGACGATATCGGAAACATTGTATCCATAACACATCCGGTTAAACGGATAATCTCTCTTGCCCCTAATATAAGCGAAATAATGTTTTTTCTAAATAAAGGAAATCTCTTAAAGGGTGTTACAAAACTATGCAACTACCCGAGGTCTGTTAGAAAAATAAATAAAGCCGGCGGCATGCTCAATCCGGATATGGAAAAAATAATAAAACTCCGCCCCGATCTTGTACTCATATCTTATGAAGGCAACAATCTGCGGATATATAAAAGCCTCAAAACATTAAAGATACCGGTTTATACTGTTAAAATTAATTCAATAACCACCCTCTTCTCTTCACTTGAAAGACTATCGAAATTTTTAAAATCCGGCAAAAGCATTGAAAATAAAATAACAGCTTATAAAAAAAGACTGTTGAATCTTAAAAATACTCTGACAGGAAAAAGACTATTCTTTCATATTGGAGGTATACGCCGGGTTTACAGTTTTGGAAAAAATACCCTGGTGGATGAAATAACAGAATTGACCGGAGCAATTAATACTGCATCTACCGGACAGAGCCGGTTTCCTGTTTTTAATAAAGAAACTCTGTCAGGAATAAAACCGGACTATATAATCCTCCTTGAGGGACATACAGGTGAAACTAAAACGAGAATAAAAAGGTTCTGGAAATCTATTAATAAAAAAGCTATTCTGATAGACGTGAACCCTGATACAATCTTACGTCCCGGACCCAGAATTATAGAGGAATTTGAAAACCTGCGGAGAAAACTGTGCGGAAAATAATAAAGACAATACTCATCCTTCTGATACCCGCCGGTATTATTTTTGCTCTTCTTTCCGGCAGCGTGTCAATCTCAATCAAAACATTATTTACCGCGGTATTTAAAACTAATACTCCTGACTCCATAGATGCTGCAAAAATAATTATTCAATACCGTTTACCAATTGTAATTCTGGCTTTTTTCTGCGGAGGAGTCCTCTCCGTATGCGGAGCCGCGCTTCAGGGAATATTGCGGAACCCTCTAGCCGAACCATTTGTACTCGGAGTTTCCAGCGCTTCAGCCTTCGGTCTTGTTCTCGCTGTCATACTTGGGGTCGGAGGAAGCTTCTGGATACGCACATTTTTTGCCTTTGCAATCGGTATGGCTGCCGTATCATTTGTGATTTTTCAATTAGGGAAAAAATTTTCACTGACCGGTATAATTCTCTCCGGAATTGTAATAAGTTCTTTTTTCTCCGCGCTGACTATGCTGTCACAGTCATTCCTTTCTCCTGTTGGTTTTAAGTCATCTATAAGCCTTCTCATGGGGCAATTTTCTGTCCTGCCATGGGGAGAACTATTTATTTCTATAGGGATAATGGGTGTCCTTCTCCTCATTATCATATTAAAAGCCCCCGAACTGGATCTGTTATCTACAGGAATTGAGCACGCGAAATCCACAGGGGTCAATACAAGACAAAATCTTGTTATCATACTTTTCACAGCATCACTGGCGACTGCAATTACTGTGTCCCTATGCGGAGTAATAGGCTTTGTAGGCCTGATAGCCCCGCATATTATCAGAAGCCTCTCAATCATTAAACACAAACATCTTCTTATTTTTTCATTCCTTGGGGGAGGATCTTTTATGGTCATTTCCGAGACAATTTCACGGTCCATTGCTTCCATGGGACCACTCCCGGTTGGAGCTGTTACAGCTTTTATAGGCGCGCCGTTTTTTTTACTGATATTCTGGAAAAAGGGGCAAAACTATGCTTAAGTTAAGCTCCACCTTTGTTGAAATGGGAGACTTTTCCCTCGGGCCTATTAATCTTGAAATTCCGGAGGGAATTATTGGAATAGCAGGTCCCAACGGCAGCGGAAAAACTACTCTTTTAAAAACAATTCTGGGACTCGTCCCAAACTCAAAAGGAAAGATTGAATACAGCGGAATAGATTTATCCCTGCTTACGCAGAAAAATTTTTCATCAAAGATGGCATACATACCTCAGGAAATTCCAAAGGATATTAATTTTTCTCTTGAAACTTTTGCCGCAATGGGAAACTACCGAAACAACAGGCATTATTATAAAAACATTGAAAAGACTGTCGATGATGTTCTTAATGAAGTTGATCTTATAGATAAAAAGAAAGTCATTTTCTCAAACCTTTCGGGAGGTGAAAAAAAAAGAGCATTTATAGCGAGAGCTCTGATTCAGGATACCGAATGGATACTGATGGACGAACCTGTAAGTTTTCTTGATTACCGTCACAATATCATAATAGCCGAACTGATTAAAAAATTAAACACAGAAAGAAACAAGTCTTTTTTAATTGTTTCACATCAAGTGGACTTCCTGTATCAAATTGCTTCTTACTATATAACAATTAAAAAGGGAGCAATTTACAATAAAGGTAAAAAAGAGATGCTGACCGAAGACTTTCTCTCAAAACTATTTGAAGCGCCCTTTGTTCTTAATAAACAAGAAGGCAGAATACTTGTTAAATACAACTAAAATTATTTTTTGTTTTTAAGGGAATTCTCTATCATAGGTCTGATATCATCAAGATGAAAGGGTTTTTCAAGAAAGCCGTCGGCTTTATTTTTTTCAGCAAACTCTTTACCCTTCTCAATATCAATTCCGGTAATCAGAATAATGGGGGTATCAGGTTCTATCTCTTTTACCGCTGTAAGGATTTTTTTACCGTCTATATGAGGCATATTTATATCAGCAATTATAAGATCAACTTCTTCGGTAGAAAGAATATCAAGTGCCACTTCTCCGTTAGATGCCGTTAATATGTTGTAGTTAAAATCCGCCAGCATTTCACTTAATCCGGATAATACCACCTCTTCATCATCAACAATAAGCAGCGTAGATTTGTCTTTCATTACTAAGTCCTCTGATCTGTTGCTATTTATACTAATTATTAATACAAGTCTAATGTAAATAACTATAGTTTCAAGTAAAATCTTTAAGTTCTTTTATCAGCCATTTTTCATATTTTTCACTTACCGCAGCCACAGGTACAGCCAGAATCTCAGGAACTTCATATGAATGATTTTCTTCAATAATTCCGGCAATTTCATCAAAAAAAACTGCATGAGTTTTGCATAAACAAACCCATTCTGATGATTCTTCAATCTTTTGTTTCCATATATATCTGCTGTCAATTGGACCGTATATCTGAACACATGCAGCAAGCCTTCTCTCAAGAAGAATATCAGATATCTTTTCAAGATCCCGCTTTTTTTCCGCGGTTACCATTATCTGAATATAATCTGTCATACGGTAGAATTCCTGTTAACCTGATATCAAACTATTAAATTTATCCGGATCAACACCCAGGATAGATGCAGCCTTTTTATGATCTCCATTGGTTTTTTCCAGAGCTTTTTCCGCCAGAGTCTTTTCAATTGCAGTAAGTGTCAACTGCTCATTCATAATATCAAACGTAATGCTGTCTTCCGGTTCATCATCTTCGTATAGGTCATCTTCAAACATAATGTTATTCAGAGTATCGCCATGTTCAAATATTATAGTTCTCTCAAGAACATTTTCCAACTGTCTCACATTCCCCGGCCATTCATACTCCATTAGTTTCTTCAGGACATCTTTGTCAACTTTTAATATGTCCCTTCCTAAACGCAGGCATATCTTTTTCATAAGGATTTCAGTAAGCTCGGGTATATCTTCCAGTCGTTCTCTGAGTGCAGGCATTACAACCGGTATAACACTAAGCCGGTAAAAAAGGTCCTCCCTGAAACCGCCTTCGGCAACCATGGCACTCAGATTTTTATTTGTTGCCGCAATAATTCTAACATCGATTGATATATGCTCAGTTCCTCCGACCCTGCACAGCTCTCTTTCCTGAAGAACCCTTAGCATTTTTGCCTGAAGGGCCAGCGACATATCCCCTATTTCATCGAGAAAAAGCGTCCCTTTTTGAGCTTTTTCCATTTTACCTATTTTCTGTGTTTCCGCCCCGGTAAAAGAACCTTTTTCATATCCAAAGAGTTCACTCTCAAGCAGATCCTTAGGTATTGACGCACATTCAATTGTAACAAACGGGTATTTTGCCCTGTTGCTTTTTATATGTATCTCTTCGGCAAGCATGGATTTACCGGTACCGCTTTCGCCGGTAATAAGCATAGACGTATTATTATCCGCAACAACATCTATCAAATCCTTTATCTTTCTCATTTTTTCAGAAGAACCGATAAATTTCCTCGATTTTTCATATTTGGAAAGCTTTTTTTCGAGAATAATATTTTTCTTTTCAAGAACCTGCGCATGTACAATCTTGTGAAGGATACTTTTAAGCTCAATCATTTTAAATGGTTTTATAAGATAATCATAGGCGCCTTCTTTCATTGTCTCAATAGCACTTTGAGTAGACGCGTGAGCAGTCATGATTACAACTTCAATTTCTTTATCAATTTTCTTTACACTCTTGAGTATCTCAAGACCGGTAATATCAGGCATCTTAAGATCGGTTAAAACAACATGCGGACTTTTCTTTTTTACATAGGATAAAGCTTCCTGTCCGTCCTGTGTAGCAAACATGTCAATATGATCTTCATTCTCAAGAAAAAGGCTTATTGTATCAATTATTGCCTTGTCATCATCAAGAACAAGTATTCTCAGCGGCTCATCAAGTTTAGAAAGAATGTTTTCCATAGAAAGATTATATCATAGTTCACATTAATTGCAAAACTTTATCTTTTTGAGCTGTATGCGCAAAAAACTCATTATGGATAAAATAAAATTGTTTATCCTCTTTCAAATAGGATTCAGGACAAGTAGGGAACAACGATCCAGGCTGTCCCTTAAC
>JAGLSM010000018.1 GCA_023135745.1 Spirochaetota bacterium
CGGAGTAATTTCGTTACGGAAGGATTTTCCTATCTGAGCAATTCCGAATGGAAGTTTTTTCCTTGTTGTATTTAATACATTTTTAAAATTTACAAATATCCCTTGCGCAGTTTCAGGTCTGAGAAAAATAGTGGAGGATGAGTCCTCGGTTACTCCCTGAAATGTTTTAAACATCAGGTTGAATTCGCGGGGTTCTGTGAAATCCTTTTGACCGCAATTGGGACAAGATAAGGCATTGGAAGAAATTATTTCTGAAATTTCCTTTAATGTTTTACCTTCAACGGACATTTCCAGTTTATCTTCAATAAGCTTATCACCTCGGAAGCGTGATTTGCAGCTTTTACAATCAATTAAAGGGTCTGAAAATGATGATAGATGTCCTGATGCTTCCCATACCTTGGGGTTCATCAGAATGGCACTGTCCAGACCAACCATGTCTTCACGTTCCTGAACAAAGAATTTCCACCACTCTCTTTTCAGGTTGTTTTTAAGCTCAACACCCAGAGGACCGTAATCCCATGTATTAGCGAGACCGCCGTATATTTCACTGCCTTGAAAGATATATCCCCTTCTTTTGCAAAGGGAAACAATGTCTTTCATCGGATCAATTTTTTTTGCCATTTTTATGCCTCGAATCGGAAGTATGCTACAAAGATAAGCATTTCATTTTTTTAGGGCAAATATAGTATAAATTAATTTGCAGAATGGGAAAAATACAGTAAACTTTTGATAGTAAGAGTAGGGTGTTACATTTAAAAATCCAGATGGGGAAGATTAATGGACAGTTACGAAGCACAGCAGGACATTATGGTGACAAGACAAGAGCTTGAGGAAAAAAGGATAATTCTTACTCAGCTTGAAGATCAGCTCGATTTACTAGGTAAAGATGGAGATGTTCAGGAAAAAGCCAAGCTTGAAGATGATATTGACGATTTGTTAACTCAGATTGAGAGGCTTGAAGAAGAAGAGTCAAAGCTTGAGGGGCAGATCGACGCATACGAGATGTAGTCGATGGATTTATTCCTGGCAAGCAATAATAATCATAAAATTTCCGAAATTCGGTCCAGGCTTGAACCTATAGGGATAAGGGTTTTAAACCCAAAAGATGAAGGCATACAGTTTGATGCTGAAGAAACCGGAAAAACCTTTGAAGAAAATGCAATCATAAAAGCAGAAATACTTTATAAATTAACAGGCAAACCGGTTCTTGCCGATGATTCAGGATTAACTGTTGAGTCGCTAAAGGGCAGGCCGGGTGTTTATTCTTCACGTTATGCCGGAGATAACGCTTCTGATATGGATAATAACGTTAAACTACTCAAGGAATTAAAAGCTCATGATAATAGAAAAGCCGCCTTTATATGTGTTATGGCCTTTATATGGGACAAAGGTACAAAAATTTTCACCGGTTCCTGTGAAGGTACAATTCTTGAGGAATTCAAAGGGCAATCAGGATTTGGTTATGATCCCCTTTTTTATTTGCCTACCCTTAAAAAAACCATGGCGGAGATAAACATCGAAGAGAAAAATACTATTTCTCACAGGGGGAAGTCTCTTGATTCCTTCCTGGAATTTGCTGTGAATAACCTCATATGAGAATCAACAGGTTTTTAGCAGGCTGCGGGATAGGGTCAAGACGTAAAATGGACGAATTTGTCCTTTCAGGACGCGTTTCTCTAAATGGAAAAATTCTCAATGAACCCGGAGTAATTGTAAATCCAAAAAAAGATGTGGTTAGTGTTGACGGAAGAGAAGTAAGGCTTGAAAAAGAAAAATCAGC
Source organism: Spirochaetota bacterium (assembly GCA_023135745.1). Classification (GTDB taxonomy): domain Bacteria; phylum Spirochaetota; class JAGLSM01; order JAGLSM01; family JAGLSM01; genus JAGLSM01. Next base: position 1,781 of record JAGLSM010000018.1, read on the forward strand.
ATACATTTTGAACAAGCCGAAAGGATATATAACCTCTATGAGTGATCCTCATGGGGAAAAGATAGTCAAGACTCTAATTGAACATATTGATATACGTTTATTTCCTGTCGGCAGGCTTGACCGTGATTCGCAGGGCCTGCTGTTATTCACTAATGACGGTAAGTTATGTCACAGGTTATCTCATCCGCGGTACGGGATTGAAAAGGAGTATCTTGTGACATCTGCCGGGAAAATTGATGATGAGAAGAAACAAATGCTTGAAAGCGGCATTATTTTGGAAGAAGGTATTACTTCACCTGCGAAAGTCACAAATATTACTCAAAAGGATAACAAAGTTAATTTTCATATAATTATTCATGAAGGATGGAACAGACAGATCCGCAGAATGTGTGATGCGGTTGGGCTTAATGTAATCATGCTGAAACGAGTTCGATATGGTTTTCTTGGTATTCGCGGAATAAATGAAGGGACATTGAGAAAACTGACAGATAAAGAGCTTAAGGAATTAAGAAAAATGGTTGGTTTATGAAAAAAAATCTTTGTTTTTTTTTAATCCATTCCTTGTAATTTTATATTCTAATCGATTATACTGTCAAATATGAATCAAATTTGGAGTATTTATGAAATTAATTCTTTTATGGGTTTTCCTGTTTATGTTTGCTATGCTTCCAGCCTATGGGGATAGTTTTGCCATTGATGGAGGTTCTAAATTTTTTTCCGGAGAGATATTTTATGAACAGGGTTTTGGTGAGGCATATGACTCGATTTACATATCGCTTAATCCCGGTTTTCATTTATTTATATTCAAGGGGTTTAGTATTGGTCTGGATCTTAGATTTGAGAATTATTCCGAGGGTGGTAATGAATATAGAACAGGCGGCGGTTATCTAATGCTTCATTATTTTATGGGCAGAAAAGACAGTCTTGTTTTTCCATATGTCGGAGCAGGTGCCGGCGGCGGTGATATGAAAATTGGTTCTGATTCAAGCTCATTTTCGGGTTTTAAAATTACCGCCGGAGTATGTTTTCTCTTTAACGACTACATAGGAATTAAAACAATAGCCGCATACCATATTGATTCTGTTCAGAGGGATGGATTTTCTCAGAGTAGAAGCGGAGGACGGCTTCGTATTGGAGCAGGAGTTTCACTGTTTTTATTTTAAAATTTAATATTGACGTGTTAATCAAGGCATAGTATTGAAGTATAAAAATCAGACTTTTAATAAAATTTTAATAATAGGCTGCCGTCTTATCGGGGATGCTGTTTTAACGCTTCCTGGAATAAGGGCCATTGGAAAGGCTTATCCCAATGCTGTTATAGATATCTTATCCACTAATACAACAGAAGAAATATATACAAATCCTGATTTTGTTCATGATTTCATTCCATATTCACAGAATTTTTCTGCAAAAAAGCAAGTACAGACGATTCGAAGGTTAAGAAGAAACCGGTATGATGCGGCCATATTATACTCGGGTTCATTTAATGCTGCTTTAATCGCATTTTTATCACGAATCAAAACAAGGGTTGGTACAGCAAGTGATTACCGGTCTTTTCTTTTAAGTGACAAGGTGAAAATTAAATCACCGGATATGCATCAGAGGGATGTCTATAAAGAAGTTACAGCATTGATAAATGTGGGGGTCGATAAAAAAGCTATGTGTTATGATGTAGATCCGGAGTCAAAGGCTGATGTAAGTGAGATGCTGAAAAAAGAAGGACTTAAAAAAGGCGGATTTATTGTAATTAATCCCACTGCGTCTGAAAAGAATAAAATTTGGCCCGGTTTTGCGGAGTGGATAAATGAATATGTCAAAGTTAAAAATAATAGAGTGATTCTGGTTGGAGCGCGGGCAGACAAGTCCGAATGTCAGAAGTTGATGAATGACAGCGGGGGTCTGCATGTATACAACTGGGCGGGAAAACTTAAGATAAGGCAGACGGCTGCTCTTTTATCAATGGCCGGATTCTATCTTGGTAATAATTCAGGAATAATGCATCTTGCCGCTGCTATAGGCTGCAGGGCTTTTGCTGTATCAGGGCATTCAAATCTTAAAAAAACAAGACCATATACAAAGTTTCACAGTATTGTATACACTGATATATTTTGCAGGCCCTGTTTTAATAAAAAACTTAAAAGATGCAGTCATGCCGCCTGTATAAATTCTATTAAAACTGCTGATGTATCAAGAATGATAGAAAAGGGTATTGATGTAATTGTTAAACCTGACATTGGTTTATTAAACAAGAGATGGATAAGAAAGCAAAAGAAATATGAGGTCTGATTTTTTTTACATACAGGAAACGGCGGCGGATATAAAAAAATGTTTCAGGATAAATTTTATCCTGAAATTTTCGCGGCTAAAATCTATTTAGAAGAAAATATATAAATGAAAAATAAAATCTTAATACTAACTGAAAAAAATAAGTTTCATAAATTTGATACCTTTTTAAATCATAATATATCTGTTGATTTAAAAGCTCCGTCAAAAACAATAAATCCTGAAGATTACAGCCTTGTATTTATAAGAAGTAAAAATATTGATGTACTTAGTTTTCTGAAAAATCGGCTGGGAAATATGCCTGTTATAAATTCGATTGATTCAATTTTACTTTCGCTTGACAGATTCAAGGTTTTATCAGCTGCCGCACGGAATGGAGTGAAAATACCGCGGCAGTTTAAAGCCGGCGGGAAAAGTAACTGCAAGGTAATACAAAAAAATGTGATCGATATAACTGAAAACAAACCAATGGCTCATCAACCCGGCAGCTGGAATAAGCTTGTTTTGAATACGGATGAAGAGGTATACGCTCAGGAGTATATAGAGTCAGAGTGGGAATACAAAATATATCTGGCATTTTCAAAGGTATGGTGTTTTAAGCAAAAGCCTACCCATCTGTATCCTGATAAAATGTTAACCAGAATTAAGATTGATCCTTCAGCGGCGCCTGTAGAACAGGCAAGAGCTGCCGCTGATGCTGCAGGACTCTTACTGGCTTCCGTAGATTTTCTCGAAAGAGACGGTTCATTTTATCTTACGGATATAAACTCAACACCGGGGATACAGCATATTGAAGGCGGCTATGCCAATATTATTCCTGATATTATTGAGTATATTTACCAGTTTTCTCCAAGCAGTTCAAAGTAGGCCTGTTTATGAAGACACGCAGGGCATACATCAGGAGCTTCTTCTGATTCATGAAGGTATCCGCAATTAAGGCATCTCCATACGACCTTGCCCTCTCTCTTAAAGACATTTCCTTTTTTAAGGTTGTTGGCAAGATCCCTGTAGCGTTTTTCATGTTGTTTTTCTGCTATTGAAATTGCCTCAAAAGCATTGGCAATTGTATCGAAACCTTCTTCTCTGGCTGTTTTCGCGAAGTCAGGATACATGGAGGTCCATTCATGTTTTTCACCGGCAGCTGCGGCATTTAAATTTTCCAGTGTTGTTCCTATTTTACCTGCAGGGTAGGCTGCTTTAATTTCGACATCGCCTCCTTCGAGGAATTTAAAAAATCTCTCGGCGTGTTCTTTTTCCTGATTTGACGTTTCTTCAAAAATTATTGAAATTTGAACAAGTCCTTCTTTTTTTGCTTTGCTTGCAAAGTACGTGTATCTATTGCGGGCCTGTGATTCTCCGGCAAATGCTGTCAAGAGGTTGATTTCCGTTTGGCTTCCCTTTAAACTTTTTGACATTGCAGCTTCTCCTGTTTTTAGTTTTTCGCGCCGGCTTTTTTAAGAATATCTGATACTTTCTTGTGTTTTTTAGCCCACACTAAAGCAGTCTTGCCTCGATTATCCTTGGTATTAATATCAGCACCTTTGGCTAATAAAATACTAACAATAGTTTGATATCCCCATTTCGAGGCATGCATCAAGCTTGTCATACCATCCCTGTTTTTAGTGTTAACATTGGCTTCCTTTTCAATTAGCATACGTACTATTTTTTCATATCCTCTTGTAGCAGCCAACATTAATGCAGTACGACCCCAGCGATCTTTTGTGTCAATTTTTGCTCCCTTTGCAATTAATAACTGCACTACTTTTATTGCATTGCATTGCGCAGCTACATTCAAAGCAGTCTGTTTGTATTTATCCCTGGCATTAATATCAGCTCCTTTTGACAACAGTAGTTGCACCAGTTCGCTGCTGGCATACTGTGAAGCAATAATGAGTACAGTCATGCCTTTTTCGTTTTTTGTATTTACATTTGTGCCATTCTTAAGCGCAGTCCTTGCCTTTTCGAAATTCACTTTTTTCACAGCTTCTAATAATTCTTTTTCAGAATTCGCGCAAGATATAATGAATAACCCGATAATAATTAAAATAATCCCTCTTTTTTTATACATACCATCCTCCTTATAGTTTGTTGTGTTTTTTTGAAAAGCAGTGTAATAATTGTATTTTGATTCTAAAGCAATTTTGGTTTAATTGCAAGTATTTTATAAGTTGGCTTATAGAATTGTTACGATGAATTGGGTTGCCGATCATGAAAGTTTGGGGGCCAATTTTCAGAAAGTCCGAATTTACAGTATTTTTTTTGAAAAATAGTCTTAATATTTTTGCAACTTGATAGCTATATAAATTATCATGGATTTTTTACATAAATTTTACAATATTAAATTTGCATAAAAACAGGTTATATATTATCCTACTGTTATGTACTTAATATATTAATAAGGGTAATTAATATGAAAAGTAAATACCGCGTCTATATTTTTTTTATTTCCATTCTAAGTCTAAGCTGCAGTGACGAGAGTTATATTGATCGTCAAAATATAGGAGTCTTATCGTTGAATATTAGCGTGGCCCTGAATCGGACGGTTACTCCGCCGGTAGATATGACAGTCGCGAATTTTGACATTGAGGGCAGCGGGCCTGATGGTGCCGATTTTTCAATAAGTAATCAAAGTGAAACAAGTCTGGTAATCAATTATCTGGCGCCGGGGGCCTGGACAGTTACAGTATATGCTAAAAATTCTACCGGAAAGCTGATTGCCGGAGGCAGCACGGCGGTGGTTATTCAATCCGGACTGGCAGCCACGGCGGCGGTTGTTGTTCAACCCTTAGCAGGCAACGGTACGTTGAGTGTTATTTTAAGCTGGCAAAATATTCTTTACGACCCAAACATGACGGCGGCTTTAACACCCCAAGGCGGTTCTCCGCAAGTCTTAACATTTACTATGGCCGGTAATTCGGCTTCTTATGCAGATTCATCACTGACAGCGGGATATTATGTGTTAGCTATGGTTCTTAAGGACGGGACAGATGTGATTTGGGGAGCATCCGAAGTTGTCAGGATTTTAGCCGGAGAAACAACCACTTTCCACACCGATATTGGATCCGGTTCTTCGAGCAGTTCTTCAACCTCATCCAGTGTCAGTTCGTCTTCGAGTACCGCCTCTTCAAGTTCCATGATCAGTGATGTTCAGGTTACTGATATCACCAGTTATACGGCTATTATCCGTTGGAAAACAATAGCGCCTGCGACCAGTCAGGTGCGTTATGGTTTTCCGGATGAGTTAGCACTTATTACACCGGTTTATACAAATTTGGTTACAAATCATGTTGTTTTATTGGATTATTTAAATGCCTGGTATAATTATGAATACTATGCTATATCAGTTGATGCTTCAGATAATCAATACGTTAGTGACACATATGGTTTTTCGACACCTATCGATTTAACTCCGCCTGTTATTTCACAGGTAGCTCTTAATGATCTCACAAGTTCAACGGCCAAAATAACCTGGAATACGGATGAAAGAGGCGATACCGAAATTAAATATTGGTGGTTTATAGGCTCTTCTAAATATACAAGAACAACATATAATAATCAGATGGTTTATTCACATGGAATGATAATTAATGGAATGCCCGCAAATCATCAGATATATCTTGAAATTTATTCAGCAAATTTGACAGGAATTCAAGGTTCTTCCGGAACATTTACGTTTACAACTTTGCCTTAAATAAGTTATATCCTGACCGATAATTAGTAATAATGGGATATAATTTGAAAAAAATCGGATTTTGTTATAGAGAGCCGCTTCACAGTCACGGAAGTTATGGTAATGATAAAATAATTCTTGATATGGTTCAGAAAAAAATCAGGGATTATGGGTATGAAGCTTCTGTTATTGATCTTACTAATCCGCGGAATCTGGAATTTGATAAATACCTTCTTGTTTTTTCAATGTGCAGGTCTTTGGACAATCTGAGTATTTTGGCTAAACGTAAAAAAAAGGGACCCGTCTTTGTTAATGAACCGCTATCTACAATTATGACTCTCAGAGAAAATCTGTATAAGGTTTTTAAAAAAATAAAATTATTTATACCCAAGACAAGTTCTATTAATATAGAAAATGAGCAGTATGATTTTGATTTTCCGTTCTGGATGAAGAGAAAAGACTACCATCATATTTTTTCAGAGGATGTTGTTCTTGTCAGAAATAATGATGAGTATGAAAAAGCCAAGTCATATTTTAGATCGATAGGTTACCGAAAGGTTTTTATTCAGGATCATATAATAGGTAAAAAAATAAAATTTTACGGTATTTACAGCAGGATATCAAAAGAGATTATTTTTTTTAAAACAGCCGAGAGTATCAGTAAAGAAATAGAGGATTTGATAAAACAAATCGTCCTTACAATACAAAAACGTGTGTCCATTGAAGTTTTCGGCGGGGATGTGATAATTGATAAAAGCTCAGTATATATTGTTGACTTTAACTCCTGGCCTTCTTTTAAAGCCTGTCCGGAAGAAGGCGCTCATGCAATAGCTGATTATGGGATGAGTCTTATAAGGTATAGGTACTCGGATTGAAAATATTGCTGTAATGACATGGAATAATATGAGAGAAAGAAAATACAAATTATTCGGGTTTGAAAAAGGTGAGGGGCTTATTGTATTAATTCTCTTTGCCGTCTTTTTTCTTATGAAGTCTTCGACAGTAATTTTTAATAACTTTGCCGATACTGCTTTTTTAAAGAGATATGGGATTAAACACCTTCCGCTTGTTTTTTTAATAAATTCCGCAATTATTTTTTTGTTCCTGAACGTGCTTGGCAGAATAATTGACAGGTTTAAACGTTTGCGTTTTTTGCTGTTTATTTTATTTATAAACGCAGGGATAAGTACCGGCCTGTATTTTTTAATAAAAACAGGCAATAGCTTTGTTTATCCGGTTATGGTTATTTTCGCGGATCAGTCAGGGACGTTATTTTCACTTGGTTTTTGGCTTTTAGCCGCGGAAGTATTTACGGCGCGTCAGTCAAAGCGGCTTATTCCGTTGTTAACAGCCGGCGGAATTCTTGGTTCCATGCTGGGTAGTTTTGCTTCCAGTTTATTTGCAACATATATTTCGATTGATTATGTGATTTTTGTCTCCATTGGTCTTATGGGACTTACTGCTTTAGTTATTTCCATTTTTTCGAGAGTCCTTACTCCTGAAATAAAGACAGTGTTTAAAAGAAAGACAAAGAAAAAAGAGTCGGGAATTTTTCAGATAATTAAAAGTTCTCTTCTTCTCCGGCTGATGCTTTTGATTATATTCGTTCCCGGTTTTTTAAGTCCTATTCTGAATTTTCAGTTTAGCTTTCTTGTCAACATGAAATATACTTCAGAACAGAGTCTTATGCAGTTCTATGGAATATTTAAAGGTATTTTTCATGTTTTTTTATTTTTACTGCATATTTTTGTAACAGGCCGGCTCTTTCTCAAAATTGGTCTTGCAAGAGTCCTTTATTTTATTCCGGTTAATTTCATTGTTTTATTTTCTTTACTTACGGCCAGATTTGAACTTCTTATTGCCTTGTATGGTAAGGTCACTACAAAAATTTTAAGCAGCGCGTTTCAAAATCCGGCAAAAAAAGCCCTGTATAATTTTTTCTCTGATGATATAAGAGGCAAGGTTACCTTATTTATGAAAGGATCTGTTTCCAGGATAGGAAGTCTTGCCGGAAGCGGTATTTTGATACTTCTTATTCCGGTTATTGGAGTCGAAAAAATAGCGTTTATAGGGATAATTGGAGGTATTACAGCACTCATCGCGGTGAGGCTTTTTAAATCAAAATACAGTTCAATTGTCGCGAATTCAATTTCAAACAGGCAGTTGAACCTTGATGAAATGGGTAAAAAAAATATTGTAGAGATGATTACTCCTAAACTCGAAAAGAATTTGTACGACAATCTGTTTTCTAAAGATTCATCAACCGTGTTATTATCGGCAAGGTTTTTTGCTTTATCCGGTGAGACACGATTCTTAAAACATCTCGTTGATGCTTTGCCGAAGGTGTCAGTAAATAATCAAAAGAAATTCCTTGAGCTCTTATCTTCCACCAATGATGAGCTTATTATTAACGGGATTAAAAAAATAGCGGGTTCTTTTGATAGCCCTCTTTTTCCGTTATATGTCAGATTGATAGCTTCGCAAAGAACAAGTAAGTCTGAATCTCTGGTTAAGCAGGCTTTGATGAGCAGCAAGCCGGCGGTTTTTATATCCGGTCTTGTGTGTTCGATAAATTATGGCAGTTTTGATCTCAGGAAAAAGGGGATAGATGATTTCAAAAGAATGTTCGATAATTCGGATACAATATCATATGTCCTGGGCGCAATTATAAGGGAGCTTAGGTATAAAGATATCGAATTCTTTCTTGCGAACCGGATAAAACATCCTTCAAAAACTATTCAGATGTCTATTATCTATACACTGGGAAAGCTGCGCAGCAAGAGATCGGTTCTCACGATAATAAATATGCTGAAAAAAGATGATCTAATCATGAAGGGCAACTGTATAAAAGCGCTTGGATCAATTGGGGATAAAAGAGCGGTAAAACATCTTATTCCGTATCTTGCGGATTCCCGTATCAATCTTAGAAAATCATCATATAATGCAATTAAGAAAATTGGTAATGACGCGCTGCCGGTTCTTGAAAATGCGGTGAATCACCACCAAATCCGGATAGTCAGAGGTGTTCTTGAGCTTCTAAATGAATTCGTATCTGTAAAAATTAACGCGAGGTTTCTTATTGAGGATAATCTTAAAAAAGCATATAAAAAAGTTTCGGAGATATCCATAATTAATACATTGAAGAGGTCATCCTCGTTAGGCTTATTAAAAAGGATTCTGGAGGAACAGCTGGAGTGTCTTAAGCATATTATTCTTTTATCCCTTTCACAGCTGAAGGGAAGCACAAAGGTAGAGATTATAGCTAAAGGGCTAGGCAGTGTGGACAAGAAGGAAGCTTCGCTTGCGGTTGAAGGTCTGGAAAGTTTGTCGCCGAGAAAACTTGTCAAGCCTATGGTTTGTCTGTTTGAAAATATGGATAAGTCTCAACTTGAATCCATTGGAAACAAGTATTTTGATTTAAAAGAAACCTCATTTAAAAGGATTCTTGTCGAACAGCTTATGTTTGGAGGCAGGGTAGAAAGGTCTGTTGCCTTGCTTGTTATTGGTATGTACGGTAATCAGAGTTTTGTACCTCTAATAGAAAAGGTACTTGAAATGCAGGATACTTATTTATGCGGTCTTGCTGTTGCCGCGTTATTAAGAATAAAGACCAGGAGTTCTCTAATGAAACAGGGTTTAAACACAATTGAAAAAATATTTTTTCTTGAAAGAGTTTCCATATTCAAGGCGCTTACAATCAGGGAATTGACGGCTATTGCTCAAATAACAGAGGAATCCGATAAAAAACTCGGATATGAAATTTTCAAGGAAGGTGATTTTGGAGACCAGATGTATCTGTTAGTAAGCGGAGAAGTCGAGATATATAAGAATCAGGAAGATGGTAAAGTAAAGCTTGCGGAATTGAGTGCCGGGGATTATTTCGGAGAAATGGCTCTCTTTGAAAAAAAAGCAAGATCCGCAACTGCCGTTGTGAAAAAAGAAACAAGATTCCTTGAGATAGACGGATATGATTTTGAACAGATTATGAGAGAGTACCCTTCAATTGCCATTAATGTATGCCGTGTTTTTTCAGAGAGGCTCCGAGAAACCAACGAAATACTAATGATCAGTGGATAGGGAAATCCTCTTTTTGACAATGTAATGTGACTTTAAGTTGCATAACCTCGTTTTTTTGAAAAATGCACTGTTTGAGTACCGAATGGTTCAATATCAAATAAATTCACATCAATAAGTATGCTTCTTTGGTTAATTAATTAAATACGAGTTTGCATTTTCAAAAAAGCGAGGTTGTGCAACACCGTCGCAATGAAACATTCAAAATGATATAAATGTTTTATTTAATTACTAACTTTCAAAAACAGAACAATCATCACGCGAGTTTCATTTTTTGAAAAAAATATCAGGTCTT
>JAGLSM010000180.1 GCA_023135745.1 Spirochaetota bacterium
TTTATTTTCTTATTTATAGGAATAATTCTTATAGATAAATACAATGTAAAAAATAGAAAAATTTAAACAGAATTTCAAATAAATACTGATCTATTTTTCTTCTTATTAAAAAGACCGTCCTTTCTTTAAACCTTTACTTTAACAGTTTTAATAAGGGGATATAAGAATGTAGATAAGATGTAAAAAAAGTATGAAATTTGTTCAAAAATCACCACCTTTTGCTTTTTTTTAAAAATTTTTGAAAAATTCATTAGTATTTACAATTAAATTTTTGTATTCACATATAAAAACAATATAACTATTTAACTAAAAACAATATAACTTATTAAAGAATAGTATGTTAGATAATATTGGGGTGAATTTTATTGAATTTATTTTCAAATTTTGAAAAATTTATCTTGTCTTTGTCAGAATTTTGTGCAAAATTTTTCCAAGTCGAAAATTCATCAAAGTTATTCAATGTCAGAAAAATGTAGAAAAGTTTTAAATGACGGATGTGAAGATGTATAAAGAGCAATGGTCACAACTTATTGAAATATTGAAAGATGAGATCCCTCCTCACGATTATGAGACCTGGTTTCAGCCTATTAAGTATGTAAAAAACGAGGACAAAACTATATATTTGAGTGTAGATAAGAGTTTTACTCAGGTCTGGCTGACTGATAATTATCTTACTACAATAAATGAAAAACTTAATAATCTTGTCGGTGATGTCCTTCAAATAGAGATATTAGTTGAAGAAGAGCAGCAGCAGATCAAACCGGAAGGTAAAAAATCAACATCAAACAAAAAATTTGGTCAAACCCTTCCCAATCTTATTCCAACCTATGTATTTGACCGTTTTATAGTTGGTGAAAACAACGAACTTGCAAACGCGGCGGCACTCAAGGTAGCTCAAAATCCCGGAAAAGCTTATAATCCTCTTTTTATTTATGGAGGAGTGGGTCTTGGCAAAACACACCTGCTTCATTCCATTGCTCACAAGGTTCTTAAAAAGGATATAAACAAAAAAATCGCCTACCTCACAAGTGAAGAATTCATGAATCTCTTTGTAGATTCAATAAGAAATAAAACACAATCAAAATTCAGGAACAAATTCAGGAACCTGGATCTTCTGCTGCTGGATGATGTGCAGTTCCTTTTAGAAAAACAGGAATCAAAGATAGAACTCTTCAATACATTCAACGCCCTTCAAATTAAAGATAATCAGATTATAATAACCAGCGACAGAACACCAAAACAGCTGGAAATTGACGGAATGGATGACCGTCTTGCATCCAGAATGGGCCTTGAAATAGAAATAAGACCTCCATCTATTGAAACCAGGCAAGCTATCCTTCGAGCTAAAGCTGAAGAAGAGAACGTAGAAGTACCAAATGAAGTAATAACCTTTATCGCCAGTATTGTAGACTCTGATATAAGAAGACTTGAAAAAGCTCTTATAAAAATTATAGCGGAACACCAACTTCTGCAGAAAGATATAACCCTGGATCACGCAAAGCAGGCCCTTAAAGACTACATCAAACGTCAGCCTCAAAAAAACGTGAGTATTGAAGATATAATAAGAGAAGCCGCGAATGCTTTTAATATGGGTAAGGCTGATATAAGATCAAAAAGCCGTACAAGCCAAATTAACATGGCAAGACAGATAGTTATGTACTTATCCAGAGAATTCACAGATCTTTCATTAAAAGAAATAGCAATGGAACTTGGAAAAGAACATCCTACTATAATATCAGGCATAAAAAAAATTCAAAGAGATTTAAAATCCAATAATAAGCTCAGAGATAGAATCGAAGAAATAAAGGGTAACCTATTCAGGGTTTAAAAACCTGTTTATAATTGATTTAAAATACGTATAAAACCTTTATAAAAAAAACGGGGTTTTATACAAAATTTAACAAAAGGGGTATTTAACAAAAAAAATCAGTTTTTAATGTATATAAAAAACTTTTTATACATAGGTTTTATACATAAAAAAACGCACTTAACTGATTATATTTAAACATGTTAGATAGTTATTTACAAATGTATAAACTATACTACTACTACTACTAAATTTATTAATATAGGTATTAATAACGTATGTATATAATGAAAAAAGGAGAACAAAATGAAGTTCACCGCACCAAAAGATAAAATGGTCAAAAGTATATCAATAGCTGAATCAATAATTCCAAGCAGACCTCAAATGCAGATTCTAAAAAATATATTATTGGAAACTAACGGCAATAAAGTAAATGCAACATCTGCTGACCTTGAAGTAGGTATTAAAAACAAATTTGACGCTAATATTGAAAATGAAGGTTCCATAACAGTAAATGGATCAAAATTTCTTGGAATAATAAGAGAATTACCGGATGCTGATATATTTTTTGAAGTAGAAGAAAATAATAATATCAGCATAAAAAGTACAAATACCAGTGTTAAAGCTAATTTTACACTAAAGGGAATTCAAAAAGAAGATTTTCCTGCGCCTCACGATGTTGATATCGACAAACCGCATTTTTCTATACCTCAAAAAGACATAAAGGAAATGATAAGAAAAACAATATTTTCAATATCTCTCGAGACATCGAGACATTATCTGAATGGTATCTTTTTTGAAACAAATGGAAATAACTTAAAACTGGTATCAACAGACGGAAGAAGACTTGCTTATATAGAAAAAGATTTTGAAACCAAATTTGATCAGGAAGTAAGAGCTATAGTTCCTCAAAAAGTTCTCAATGAACTGGTGAGACATCTTGAAGATGAAGGTCTTGTTGATATTGTTTTTACTCAAAATAAGGTTTTTTTCTCTTTTAATGATATCAATATTGTTTCAAGCCTGATTGATGGTAATTTCCCCGATTATAATCAGGTTATACCAAAGAGTCAGGAAAAATTCGCAAAAGTAAATACGCAAATACTGGCTCAATGTTTGAATAGAAGTTCACTTTATGTTGAAGATAAATTCAACCACATAAAAGTAGATTTTTCCAAAAATCATATAGTTATATCAATAAATAACGCGGATATTGGAACATTTAGAGAAGAGTTAAGTGTAGAATACGATGGAGATCCCATTGAAATAGCTCTCAACCATAAATATCTCAAAGAATACTTAAAAGATGTTCAATCCAGTGAAATTCTTATAGAGATGAACACGCCGCTGTCTCCGGTCACAATCAAAAATGAAAATGATGAAAATTATATTTACGTTGTTATGCCAATGAAGGTAAGCGGATAATAAATGTATCTCGCAGGTTTAAGATTAAGTAATTTCAGGAATCATGAGTATTTAAATCTTTCTTTTGGAAAGAATGGAGCAATTTTTTTCGGACCAAATGGATCGGGTAAAACAAATATCATTGAATCGATATACATGCTTGCTTTTGCGAAATCATTTAGAAATATCATAAATGAGAACGTTATTTTATTTGAAAAAGATTTTTGCGAAGTAGAGGCTGTCTTTTTTGATAAAAACAAGCTTAAAAACACTATTAAAATAGCTTTTAATAAAAAAAAAAGAACTGCTTTTTAAATAATAAAAAAATAAATTCAATTTCCGATATTTTTGGAATTTTTCAGGTAATTGAATTTGTTCAAAGTGATAGTGAAATTATTTACGGCAGTCCTGTTGAAAGGCGGAGGTTTTTTGATATTGCCGCTTCTCATTCAAGCGGTTCATATTACAATAGTCTCAGAAAATTCCTAAGGGCATTAAAACAGAGAAACCTTCAGATAAAAAAAGATATCTCATGCAATAAAAACGAGAGGCATCTATGGGACCTAAGTCTTGCACAAAATGCCGCTACTTTAATAAAACACAGAAAAAAACTGGCTGAAGACCTGTCATTAAGATGCAATAAAAAACTTGAGTCATTCACAAATGAAAGCTCGAGACTAACCATTGAATACTGTCCATCTTTTGATATAGACTGGAATAATGTAGAAAAAAGCTTTCTTGAAACACTCCAGAAAAGTTATAAGGTTGAGAATATCTATAAATCAACTGTAAGAGGACCTCACAGGGATAATTTTATATTTTATAAAAATGGAAAAAATATGAGAAAGTATGCCTCTCAGGGTGAAGTAAGGCTGGCGGTATTGTCTTTAAAACTTGCTCTTGTTGAACATCTTTCTGAAATTTACAATATGCATCCAATTCTTATATTTGATGATATACTTCTTGAGCTTGATGATTTAAATGCCCAGAGGCTTCTTTCCTCGCTTGACTCAAGTAATCAGTTCTTTTTTACTTCAACGAGAGTTCCTGATCTGGATTTTTTTAAAGGTATGGATAAGAATTTTTTCTTTAATATTAAAAAATATTAGAAAAAACATCCAAAAAAGAAGAGGGTAGTGTTTATGAGAAGAAAAAAAAGAAACTATGATGGAGTTTTTGAAATAAACACTCTTGTTTCCAACCTTCTTACAAAGAAGAATATAAAAAATAATTTTAATCAGTATTCATTTCTTATTAAAATATTTAATAAAATAGATAAAAAATTCAAGAAACATCTTCGTCCTTATTTTTATAAAACAGGTACGCTCTATTGCTATGTTGATTCACCGGTCTGGCACCAGCAGTATAGCTTGTTAAAAAATGAAATCATGGAAAAACTTAATAAAGGGTATGAAAAAAAAACAATATTTGACATACGTTTCAAAGTAGGAAGTTTTGATCAAATTCATTATATTATAAGAGGTGAATCTGATGAAATTAAAAAAAGCATCAAAAAAGTGATATTATCAGATACTGAAAAAGCCTTTATTAGCGAAAGCCTGAAGGATATTCATCCTGATTTACAAGATAATCTGGAAGAATATCTTGTTTATCTATTTAAGATACAGAAACACAAAGGATTTAAAGAAAATGGCGAGTAATAAAAAACAATATAACGCGAGCGATATTCAGGTTCTAGAAGGTCTTGACCCTGTACGTAAAAGACCGGGTATGTACATCGG
>JAGLSM010000181.1 GCA_023135745.1 Spirochaetota bacterium
GGTTTCTGACAAATCAATCATAATAATGGACTCGATGAATTTCTGGATAGAAAGCGCGAAGGATGATCTTCTAAAGGTAATTGAACAGGTAAACGCTGTTATATTAAACGATGAGGAAGTCAGGGCATTGACCGGTAAGAAGAATCTATTAGTTGCAGGACGTGCTATACTTGAAAAAGGTCCAAAGTATGTTATAATAAAAAAAGGTGAGCACGGGGTTCTTGCAATTACAAAAGACTGGGTTGTGTCTTTTCCGGCTATACTTCTTGATTCAATAATTGATCCGACAGGTGCCGGTGATTCATTTGCGGGAGCGCTTGTGGGTTATCTCGATCAGGCGGGCTCATTTGATAAGGAAACCTGGAAAAAGGCTCTTGTATATGCTACGTGTGTTGCATCTTATAATGTTCAGGCTTTTTCTATTAAAGGGATTGCGGCAATAACCAAGGATGATGTTTATAAGCAATTTGAAAATTATAAAAAAGCTTCAATGGTAATGGAGATTTAATTATGATGAGGCAGATGTTAAATTCAAAAATTCACAGAGCTACCGTAACCGGAAGTGATTTAAACTATGTCGGCAGTATAACAATTGATGAAGCATTGATGGAAGCGGTGGATGTTGTTGAGAATCAAAAGGTTCAGATAGTAAATATAAACAACGGCAGCCGTTTTGAGACATATGTTATAAAAGGTGAGCGTGACAGCGGTACTATTTGCATCAATGGAGCTGCAGCCAGGCTTGTTCACAAGGGAGATCTTGTTATTATAATAGCTTACATCCTTGTGGATCAAAAAGAACTTGATGGTTTTTCTCCAAAAATTGTAAATGTTGATGAACAAAACAGGATTATACAGAGTCGTTAAATCCGCATAAATGCTGTTTATTCCTTCTAATTCTCACTAAATAGGCAAAACTTAAAAATATTTTACATTTTTATATATAAATTCGTTGAAAAAGTTGAATTTTTCGGATACAATGGTCGATACTGAGAGGGAATATAGGTTTATTTTGTTCAAAGTTCAGTTTTAAAGGGAAGGGAAAATGATGAAGCTTTCCAGTTTTTTAAAAGTTTTTACTGTATTGATTGTTTTAGCTGCTTTTATCCTGTATGTAGGAGATTCTCCACTGAGGGCAATGAAGCCTGCTAGAACTAAAATTGTTCAGACCTTTGTGTTAGATTCATTTGAAAAACCCGGTGATTGGTTAGCTGCCTTCTCTCCGTTTTTTGCGAAGAAGTATGATAAAGGCAAGAAAATGTATATTTTGGATAAAACAAAATGCGCGGCAAAAGTTTTTAACGGAAAGCCTTGGGGAATTAAATCAAAGGAAGAGAAGAAAGTCCTGGCGGTAAAAGCAAGTTTTGACCGTAAGAGCTACAACTGGGTTGAAGTTTACCCTAAGATTCCTTTGAGTATAAGAGGCCGATGTGAGTCCATAGATGTATGGGTATGGGGTGGAAATTTTAGATACAGGCTTGAAGTTCATTTAAAAGATTATCTTGGATTCAAGCATGTGGTTAATGTAGGGTGGTTAAACTACATTGGGTGGAGAAACCTGCGGATCAAGGTTCCTCTACATATTCCACAGTCTGAAAATTATATACCAAAATTAAAGGTGCTTAAATTTATTAAATTTGTTATGTGGGCAGATCCTGGTGAAAGAGCTGAAGGATTCTATGTATACTTTGACAGGATGCAAATTCAGACAGACATATATATAGAACGATTTGATGGTGATGATCTTGTAAAAGATGGTCAGAAAAAGGGTTGGATCCCTAAGCAACAATAGTTTAAAAGGAGTCAGTTATGATGCGTTTTAGGGTATTTGTTATCCTTATTTTAGCAGGATTATTATTATTGTCAGGAACCTTTAGCAGTGCTCAGGGAAAGGCTCAGGATCCTAATAAAGATACTGCTGATGAGGAATTGGTTACATGGGTTCTTGATAGTTTTGAAAAAGCCGGAGATTGGGTTCCTTCAATGCCGAGAGACCAAGGTGTTGTTTTTTCCATGAAGAGAAAAGGTGCGCCAAAGGCTGTTTTAAAAAAAGCTGAGCTTATAAAACGTGAAAATAAGAATTATGTAGACAAGAAGAGAAGTCAGGGGCATATATTAAAAGAGAATCCGATTTCTGCTACTGCCACTACAAACGTAAATAAATACGTTCTTGGTGTCCGTGTTGAGTTTATGAAGAGAGGTTACAACTGGTTTACTCTTAAACCTCCAATGCCTATTAAGATACCCGGTATAACCAAATCCATTTCTGTTTATGTTGTTGGAAGAGGATTTAACCACTGGTTGTGGCTTATGGTTCGTGATTTTAATGGTGATAAAAGATATCTATCTGCAATGCGTCCTTTGACACATAGTGGATGGCGCAAAATAATGTTTCCGATTAAACCGAATATTATTCAGGAAGGGTTCAAAGTAACTGATCCGAGAAAAGTCGGACTTACATTTGATGGTTTTCTGGTGAAATGTGATCCTATGGAAGCAAGAGGCAAGTACTATATTTATTTTGATCTTTTAATCGCTCAGGTAAATCTTTACTTTGAGTTCAATAAAGATGAAGATGATATGCGTGACTATTGGTAAAAAAAACTATAAATAAGAAAAAAGCTGCACGTTGTACGTGTGGCTTTTTTTATTAGGATTAATTCTATGGCTGTTTCCAATGAATTAAATATACGTCCTTTTAAACCTGGAATATCATCTGCCTGTCAAAAACTTGAATTCAGGCAGATTTTTCTTGAAGAAGAAGAAAATGAAATTACTGATGCTGATATAAGTCTTGATAAAAATGAACCTGATAAAGAGAATACATCTTCTTATCTTAAGGTTGACGAAAATCAGGGAGAATTGGAATCTTCTTCTAAGGCTTCTGAATTTAATATTTTAAAACAAGATGATCCTTCCAATTCAGATTTTAAAGACAGGATTACTCTTGAATCTCTAAAACTACTTGAAAATGAATTTAATGCTGCATTGAGGGATGTTTATAATTTTCCATTTCTGGTTAATACTGTGTGTTATTTTAAAAATTCGGAGAAGACTCAGTTGCTGCTGCAGAGAATAGACATGATTGAAGAGTATATAAAAAACGGATTCAATTTAAAATCTGAAAAAATGATTCTATGTCTGAAATTCTTACTCTCAATTTCAAATTTTAAAAGGGCTCTTTCATTTTGTATGAATATCAGGGATAAATATGAAAACAATCTTGATATTAAATACTTTACGGCACTGTGTCAGTATCACAGTGGCAAATATGACAATGCTTTATCGACTACCGGCTCCATTTTAGAGACTGATGCAAATATGGGGTTTGCAAGATATCTAAGAGCTGTTTGTTATTTTAAACTTGAAAGACAGGATGAGTTTATCAAAGATCTTAAGTTTGTCTTTGATCTTATGAAGGACAACAGGGCATACCTTCGTTTCGCGGCTGCTCATTTTGAAAGAGCCGGGGAATTGGAAATTCTCGCGAAGGTTTATAAAGCTCTTCTTTTAATAGAAGATAATTCTGCTAATTGGAATACGAAGTTGGGAAATCTTTTATACACAGAAGAGGAGTTTCTAAGAGCTATTCCATATCTTGAATCAGAATCAGTATCTGAAACGCATTATGATTTTCTGAATTATATGGAAGCTGTGGCCTATTATCATATAGGGAAGAATGATATTGCTCTTGAGTATTTTAAGGCATTTCTAAAGACCGGTCAAAATGAAACAGAAAGTTTAATTCAGGTTGCGCTTAAAATTTATGAGTCCGGATTAGGTGATGAAAAGATTATTTCTATCATAGCTGAACTTTATTTAAATGAGGGTAACTTTACGTCCTGTTATGATATGTGTACCTCCACCAGATCAGGCGGTGTTCAGAATAGGGTTGCTTTAATTCTAAGCCAATGCTATATTTCCCAAAAAAAGTACGATCAGGCTCTTGGTGTCTTAAAAGATTCTTCTATTGATATAGTTTCTTTAGTGAAAGATCGTGAGTTTTTAACAGGATTGTGTTACTTTCATTTAGAGGACTTTGAAGAATCGAAACGCTGCTTTCAAAGAGTTGTTGAATTTGTACAGGATGAAAATTCAGTGAATACAAACGGCGGCAGTAATTTTTACCTTGGAGAGATAAGCTATTCACAAAAGGATTACAGTCAGGCTGTTTCGTATTTTAAAAATTCACTCGCGCTTGGATACAAGCTTTATGAATCGGCCCTGCGTCTTGCCTATGCATCTCTAAAGGCGGATATGATGCTTGTAGCTCAAGAGGCCTTTATCGAAGTAATTAGAATTGATCCCGGATGTCAAGACGCAATGAATAATTTAGGTATAATACTAGCGAAGAGCGGTCAGTTTGATAAGGCTATTAAGTATTTTAAGGATGTTCTTAATATTAATCCACTAAATAAAGAAGCTCATTATAATCTTGGCCTTGCTTATGAACAAATTCTTAAAACACGTTCCAGGGAGCATTATGAGTATTTTATAAACGCTGAGAATGAACTAGAAGGCATATAAGTGGATAAAGATAAGGTAAGAGAAAAAGTACAGGATCTGATTAAAAGATTTGAAATGGTTATGAAAACCAGCAGTAATCCTCAACAGCAGAAGAGGGCTTCTGTTCAGATTGCTAAAATGAATAAAGACCTGGAAAAGTTAAATAAAGGTGATTTTTCAGAGGAAGATGGTAAAAAATACTTTCAGTTTGATATTCCTAAAAGAAATCCCGAAAATCAAAATTCGGATAGTTTTCCTGAAAGATATGAAATTTTACATACTGTACCTATTCTTCAGGCAAGTAAGTTTTGCAGCATTCCGGAAGTTAATGCTATATTCAGTTATTTGGCATATTTTGAGAATGAGTTTTGGGGTGGAATAAGTGATTTTCATCTCAAGCTTGATTTTAACCACTCGCAGAGAAGAGATATTTTTTATCATAA
>JAGLSM010000182.1 GCA_023135745.1 Spirochaetota bacterium
ACAGCATACCCCTTTTTTTTGAACCACGAGGCTTTCATCCAGAACGGCAGGGAAATTCCCCACGCGGCAATTCCTTTTGCTCCGAGATGTCTTGCATCTTCCTCAGCAGCTTTAAGCAGGGCCCGCCCCATACCTTTTTTGCGAAAATTCCCCCTTCCATGTTTATATCCATGTACCCATATACAGTTAATAAAGTAGAGGTTCTCACCCTGGACAAAGGAATGTTCAATAGGAAGGTATTGTATCATTCCTCCGACTATTCCCTTATCATCAAGGGCCAGTTTTACTCTCAATCCTTTTTCTTTCATTTTGGAATACCAGTTTTTTTTATGGTTTCCGGCATCCTTCATTTCGTCTGACCAGTCTTCGAGGCATACGTAGTATAGTTCTTCATATTTATCTGAGAGATCGATAATCTTCATAAGTAAGCTCCTGTAGGCTTATTATACGATGGTTTATCCATAATTAAAAAGGAAAATAGGAGAATTTTTAAGATATTTTTGAGTTAAATTTGGGGTCGGAGGTTAGATTATTAATGAAAAGGCAAGTAAGGAAAAAAAGAGTTATCTTTTAGGTTTTAAAACTAAAGGCGGGTCGATGTCTTGAAAAAGAAAATAAATGATCCTTTCAATATATTAAAAGATGTTTTTAAACATGATTCATTTATAATGCCTCAGGAAGACATTATCAGGCGTCTTCTGGAGACACCTGATGGATTGGGGCATTGTCTTGTACTGATGCCTACCGGAGGCGGCAAGTCTCTGTGTTATCAGCTGCCTGCGCTATGTCTTGAGGGAGGGACTCTTGTAATCAGCCCTCTGATCGCGTTAATGCAGGATCAGGTAGATGCTTTAAGAAAAAAAGGCGCAGCTGCGTCATATATAAATTCTACAGTAACAAAAAGTGAACGTGAAAAAAGGCTTAAAGATTTTCTTAGCGGAAAAATCAAAATCCTGTATGTGACTCCGGAACGTTTCCGTAAAGAAGAATTTGTGTCTCAAATCAGAAATGCCGGAATATCTCTCTTAGCTGTTGATGAAGCACATTGTATATCTGAATGGGGACAGGACTTTCGTCCTGATTATTCCAGGATTGGTGAATTCCGGGAATTAATAGGTAATCCTCTGACAATCGCGCTTACCGCTACAGCAACAAGGGATGTTCAAAATGATATTGTTGAAAAGCTTAATCTTACGTCTAAAGATATTAAAGTCTATCATACGGGAATAAGCAGGCCCAATTTGAAACTGAGGGCGGTTGATGTAATAGATAATGATGAAAAAATTGACCACATCATGAAGCTTATAAAAAAAAACAACGGTGCGGGCATCATATACTTTGCTCTCATAAAAACTCTTGAGGAGTTTTCAGAGCTTCTAAGAAAAAAAGGTATTAAACACAATATTTACCATGGAAAGTTGTCTCCGGCAAACAGGAAGCGGCTTCAGAAACAGTTTACCGATGAGGGCGGGATTATACTGGCTACTAATGCCTTTGGGATGGGGATTGATAAACCGGATATACGATTTATTATTCATGTGGAAATTCCAGGGTCAGTAGAATCTTATTATCAGGAGATAGGAAGGGCCGGACGTGACGGAAAAGACTCAACCTGTCTGCTCTTATACAATCAAAGTGATCTTAATATTCAAATGGATTTTATCAAATGGTCAAATCCGGAGCCCTATTATTTTAAAAAACTGTACGATGTCCTTTTAAATAATATAGACATGGTTAAGGCAGAGGGTATGGAATATGTAAGAGAACAGCTTCATTATAAGACCCGCTTTGATTTCAGACTGGAAACTGCCCTCAATATGCTTGCCCGTTATCATGTGATACATGGAAGCATGGAAGATCATTCAATATCTGTTGCTGCCCCTCTTTTTCCCGTGCTTATAAATCAGGAGTACCATGAAAGAAAAATTCTAAATGACAGAAAAAAGCTTATGTCCATGGTTGAGTATTTCAGGACTGAAAAATGCCGCCGTGTTTTTATATCTGAATATTTTGGTTTTTTTGATGAAAAAAACTGTAGTAATTGTGATGTGTGTTTAACATGAATTTTTGCTTGACACATCTTTTTTGTTAATATAATCTCTTGATTATCTACAAAGAATAGTAAGGAAGAAATAATGTCAAAAATGCTTCATATTCTTATTGCCGAGGATGATGTTCTTTCTCAGGAGCTGATAAGGGGATATCTTCAGAGTTATGGAGAGTGTGTAACTGTTGATGATGGGGAATCAGCGATTCGTGAGTTTGAGAACGCTTTTAAATCAGGCAAGCCTTTTGATCTTGTATGTATGGATATTATGATGCCTAATATTGATGGTATCGAGGCGGTTACTACAATGCGCGATATGGAAAAGGACTTCGGAGTAGATCCCGGCAATGAAGTTCAAATTATTATGATTACAGCCATTGGTGATTCAAAGACAATAATGGATTCCTTTTATAAACATGGAGTAAATTCATATATAGTTAAACCTCTGATTAAAGAAAAACTGGATGATGAAATAAAACGTCTTGGGCTTATCTAGTTTTTTTTATCCGCAAAAATAAAAACAGCATTATCATGATCAGGCTTCCTGAGTAAAAAACGGATTCCAGTTTCAGATTGTCTGCCAGTAGTCCGAAAAGAGGAGCAGAAATCATCGCGAAAAAAGATTTAAGCTGAGAATCGATGCTTAGTATTGTTGCCCGCTGTTTTTTTTCTATTCTTTCACTCATATAACCAATCACAACAGGTTTTCTCAGGTTTTCAAAAACAAAAAATAGGATTATCAGTATAATAGCTGCGGACGGAAGACCCAGTGTCATAAAAAGTCCTATAGCTGCAAGAATAACCGCGGTTGCAATGAACGCTGTATTGAGACTTGATTCTATTGATGAAAATAAGTTTTTATATGAGTTTGATTTTCTGCTCGCAATTGAAGATAGTAAATATGTAATGGTATAGGTGATGCCGATTAAGAGGCTCACCCTTTTGGTCGCGTCAAGCGTAAGGAGTATAGGGATCATAAGAGCCTGCGTTTTAACTATCGGTTGAAGGTAATCTTTTGACGCTTTGAATATTCCTTCATAGGTTGATGAATGAAGAAGCGCCTTGCCAAGTTCTTTAATTCTGAAAATGGATATGAAACTGTTTTTTGTCTGAATAATAAAATTCTTTAAAAGCCCTTCGTGTTTTTCTGAATGAGTATTGTCGAATTCCTTTGGATAGCTCATCATTAAAAATAAACCGCCAATGTACGGGACTATTGTCGCGATAAATACAATGTTCAGGTTTCCTGAAAAAAATACAATTATTGCGGCTATTACCGCTGACAACGCGGAACCCAGTTTGGAGAAGGATCTTGTTTTACCGTAGTATTCGATTTTTTTATCCGACTGGCCTGTTTTATCCAGATAGTCGAGTATGATTGCCTTGTGAGTTCCTGTTCTAAATGATTCACCAAGGGCAAACAGGATCATCGCGGCAGCGTATGACAAGAAAAAACCGGCGGAAAAATAAAATATAATGAAAGAAAGAATGTAAGCGGCAAAAGAAAAAATCATTGATTTACGTTTGCCGGTAATATCTGCTATTATACCGGTAGGTATTTCAAGCACTTCAATAGAAAGTTCCCTGATACTTATGAGTGTTCCAATTTCAAGGAAGGAAAGTCCGTTAGCACGGAAAAAAAGAATAATAAACGGATCAAAAAACTGGAGGTTTTTTAAGAACCCATAAGCTGAAAATTTGAAAAGCATTTTTTTGACCATAACAGTCCTGTTTATTGAATTCTGGAAGAC
Organism: Spirochaetota bacterium; assembly: GCA_023135745.1. Taxonomy (GTDB): domain Bacteria; phylum Spirochaetota; class JAGLSM01; order JAGLSM01; family JAGLSM01; genus JAGLSM01. The sequence continues at coordinate 3,799 of JAGLSM010000182.1, forward strand.
AGGAGTAAATAAATTTTATTTATTGTAAAAAATAATTTCAACACGTCTATTTTTTTGCCGGCATTACTGGCAATTGGTTTAGTAGAACCCCAGCCTTTAAATGTTACACGATACCTGGAAATATTAGCCTGAAGTGTAAAGAATCTATAAACAGATAATGCCCGCATTCTGGAAAGGCGCATATTGTAATAACGCTTTCCTTGATTATCTGTGTGTCCTTCTATTCTGATTTTAATATTTTTTCGTTGTTGAAGAAATTCCGCGATTTTTACAAGCTTGTTAATTGAACCCAGCTTTATAATAGACTTGCCGGTATCAAATAGTATATTACCCAGATTCAGGACAACTCCTTGTTTGGAAATACGCATTTGCTCGCCTTTACCTAAAGACTTATCAATATCGTCACGTAATTTAAACTTTCGTTTTGTTTTAGATGTAACTAAATAAACTGTTTTATCAGTATAACCATTACAGGAAATTGAAAAACCTTTTGGTGTTTTAAATGTAGTATTAAAACTTTCACTGTAACGGTACGGCATATTGGATTCTTTGTCCCAGAAAAGAATTCCGACTATATCACCACTTATTACAGCGCAATGTTTATTTGATAATTTTTTATCATTAAAAGAATAGTAGTACATAATAACTGCCGTCTTATATCCGTCAATATTCTGATCGCGAATATATATATATCGCGCGGTTGTTTTTATCTTTATTTTAGTATCTATACCAAGGGGCCGCAGGTTAAAAGTTTCTACCACAGGGGCAGACCATTTTTGATTTTTTGTTAAATTTCTTCCGGAAAATCGCGGAAAATGCTTACGGGGAATATAGGATTTGCCGCTAAGCGCTGTGGTATTACCATAGATGTCCCTGCTGAAGGAGACCTTTCTTTCTGCTTCCTTATCATAAGATCCGTCACTGTTTGCTGTGAAGTATTCTATTTTTCCTTTATAAGCTGTCCGGTTTCCGGATTTTTTTATCTGATTGGCGGTTAATACAGATTTAATTTTAGTTGTTTTTATATATTTTTTATTGTAATAAATTTTTTGTTCCAGCAATGTTTCTTCTTTAAAGGTGAGTCCCTTAGCATCATGAAAACGAAAATAATGGGCGGACAAAGTGCCTGAGAAAATTACGATAAATAAAAG
>JAGLSM010000183.1 GCA_023135745.1 Spirochaetota bacterium
ATATCATTGAGCATTCCTATGAAGGCAGACATATATCCAAGAAAGACAGACTCATATCTATATACATAAGAGTTGACGATAGTTCTTTCACCATAAAACTGACAGACAATGGCAGGTTTTTTGATCCTACAACAGCTGATAGTGTGGATATTGACAATCACCTGAATCAGTATAAAACAAACGGGTTGGGGATTCATTTCATGCGCCAATTGATGGACAAAATTAGGTATTCACACAGTAAAAAAGACGGGAATGTACTTGAACTTGTAAAATATATAAAATAAACCCGGTTCAGGCAGCAAACGGACGGATCAGGTGTCGAGTTTTTTTGAAAGGTTATTTATCTGCTTTTTAAGGGTTTCGGCCGTTTCGTAGTGCTCCGATTGAATAGCGAGAAATTTCTTTGTATAAAGTCCTGAAATTGTCTTCACCATCTCATCAGGAATTTCCAGTATTCCAATCAGGTTTTCAATATCGTATTTCACATTTGGTGAATTGAGCTTATGTTCTATCTGGCGCATTTTTATAATCATATGTCTTGCCAGATGCTTATTCTGTTTTTTTATAAAGGCTTCCCGTGCGTCCTCAGCAAGATGGCCTATCTCTTCAAGAGCTTGTTGTTCATCCAGCAGTTCTTCTGAGCCGTCATTTTTTCTGAAAATATATTCGGCATAGCGGCGTGAATATTGCAAAACAATTTTATTGAAAAAACTCAGCTGTTTTTTGAAAAAAACAAGAAAATCCGAGGGATTCACAGGGACGGAGATCTTTTCCCCTTTGATAAGGTCTATATTGCCCCTTTTTACTGTGATCATAAGAATATCTTTGGAATCAAGGACAATAGGAGGAAAGGTTGCTGCAATGGTATCTTTATTAAATAAGAGCGGTGAAACTATGAAGTTGGTTGCAATTATCTTTTTTACCTCTTTATTCTTTACCATTGATTTTATCTCCCAGTAAACAATGGCATTACCGGTAGGTTTGTCATGATCACCGAATTCAAGATTGTACTTAATCAATTTATATCTCCTTATACTAATAGTATATCAGGTTTTTGGAAAAATAAAGATAGAAATTTGATTAATTTGACAGTTTTTTATTTTATGCATTATAATGGTAGGAATTAAGGAAAAATTATGAAATATGACAAAAAATCAATAAATGCAGTGAAAAAACAAGGTGTATTTGATTCATCAATGGATTCTGAAGTCCTCGGTATGGAGGATTTCGAGAAGGAAGAACTAAGTCATAAAATAAAGGACAATGTCAAACAGTTTCCGGAAGATACCGCCCTTCCTTCAGGAGATGCCAATAGGCAGGCAAAAAATAAAAAAAAGACTATAGAAAGTTTGAACTTATGGGACAGAGTTGTTTTCGTAATCAGAAAATTTTTCTATGGCGAGTCTATAGATACTTTTATAAAAAATATCGAAATTAAAAAACTACAGAGAAAAGTCAGCCATTTTAATCCGCGGTTATACAATATTAGATCAGGCAGGGTCAGTGTAAAATTTTGTGAGTTGATCAATATTCTTGCCGGGCAGGTGCTTGAAATCAAAAAAGTATTTGAAGTCTGTGAAAAACCTGATTTACAAGCCAGAGATACACTGGGGAGTTTTGAAGAGTTTTATCTGTGGCAGCACATGGAGGATATTCCAAATTTTTCAGAGAAATTCAATCATGAATACATCAAGAAGTATAATACCCTCTTTCATGTTAACCGTGTCCGTGAAACAGTAGAAAAAGAGATTGACGCTTATTTTAATACAATTACTTCCAATATGAGGCATGTGATCAATTACAGTTATGCCAATCTTCTGGGTATTGAACGCTTAAGTGAATTTAATTATTTTGGTTTTTTTAAGAAATTCGACGGAAATTTTAATGTTTTTAATGACGGGTTCTTAAAAAACAGTCAATTTTCTTTTAAACCTGTTCCGGGTGATGAGATTATTTTTGAATTAAAAAGAATCGAAGGTCTTCTGTATTCAATTGATCTTGACACCGACCTTGATACTCCATTCAATATTCTTTTTAAATACTTCAGCATGGCTGGTGGTCAGGAGGAAGAAGCCGTGCAGTTGGATGAAGAGCGGATAAACGCCAGGGTACAGGCTCTTTTAACTTCAATTAAATCTATGATTCAGGATGAAAAACTCACGAGTTTTATAAAACTGATTATGAAAAATCCTGACAGGCTGCCTGAGATAAAGATAAGAAAAGTCAATGTAATTGAAAAAGTAAGACTCATTTTAATAGATAAATATATCAATCACTGCAATACCGTAGTGAATCAGATGGAAATAATAGATTTAAATAAACAGGTTAAACTATTATTTGAAGGGGAGCCGCTGAGTTTTCTGGAATTCTATAATGATGCTACCAATAGAAAATTGATCGGTTTGGAACTGCCTGTTTTTATTCATTTTAAGCAGATTCAGATATTAAAAACCTTTGGAGAAAAACGTTTCACTCCGGTTATCAAACCGGCTATGAGTATCTTTTTGGTAGATGGTGATTTTATTGATAAACGGATGTACCAGTATTTAGCAGACTTTTTTTATAATTACAATTTGGTTGACAGGCAGATACTGGATTTTGAAAATTCAATTTCAAGCAAAACATCAGACGGAGAGAAATTGCAGAATGCTTTAAATATATACAGTGGTGATATCGTTGCCAAAAAATATCTTTCTGAAAAAATTGGTTATCTGAATCATATGGCGGCAAAGATTATAAGGGATTTTCTTACTCTTTTTCAGAACACACTTCCTGCTTTTAAGGCTATTATGAAAGACGCGTCTTCTGACAAAAGGCATGAACTTATTGATAATATCAGGACACTTGGCGGATCAAAGAACAAGAAAATTCTGTTCGCACTGAGTCAGGCGGAACGATCTGTAGGGATTATCTGTGATATGCTTGAAAGTTATGGAAAGTAGAAAAAATACTGCGAATTAATCCTTGCTATTCGATGAAATCTCCTGTAATTTATGAATTAATAAAAAAAGGATGAAAATGTTTATTTACATAGAAAAACCAGCATTAATTACACTATCCGGAAGAAAGTGGTGGCGTAGCGAAAAATAAAATCAGGGTTCAATTAACGTGCAAGTGCCGCGGTGGAATCGAACCCCCGTGGCTTTTTTTATTTAAAAGGGGAAAAAAATGATCAGACCTGCAAAAGCAGATTTTTTACAGATGGCGAAACCGGACCATATCATTGCTGTTATAAAAGAAATATCATCCGATGTCATTACTCCGGTCGATGCTTATTATGCTTTAAATGCCGCTTATCTTTTGGAGTCGGCAGAAAAGGGTTTATATATTGGGCGGTATTCTTTTCTTGGGGTTGAGACTGATACGAGAATAGAGATCAGTGACGAAAACTGCAGAATAACTACACCGGAAGATGTAAAGGATTTTAAATCAAAAGATCCTTTAAGGCTGGTAGGCACAACTCTTAAATCAAAGACCTATCTGGGCGAGGGAGATATTTCATATTTTCCGGGCGGAGCTGTCGGATATATCGGATACGACATGGTAAGGAGATGGGAAGATATTCCCGTTACATCGCCTGGTGCAGGGAATCCCGGCAAGGAGGATCTTGGATTACCTGATGCTCTTTTTATAATAACCCGTTATACAATTGTATTTGATAATCTCATGCATACGTTAAAAATTATCTGCAATGTTTCTGTAGGTGATGATCCTGATGCTGATTATATAAATGCAATTAGAGGTATTGAAGAAATAGAAAAAAAATTACAGGATGCTGAACCGGTCAAGCCGTTAAAAACAATCAATAACTCTCCGGTATTAAAAAGCAAATTCCCGAAACAGAGCTTCATGGATAGTGTTGAAAAAATAAGGGAATTAATCACAAAAGGTGATGCCATACAGGTTGTTATCTCTCAGAGAATAGAGACCGATTATGAAGGGGATCCTTTTGAAGTTTACAGGGCACTCCGGTCAATTAATCCATCTCCATATATGTTTTACTTTAATTTCGGTGATTTTTCCATGTTTGGAGCATCCCCTGAATTGATGATTAAGGTTGAAGATGGACGGGCGGTTTTGAGACCAATTGCCGGCACAAGGCCTCGAGGTAAAACTCTTAATGAAGATGAGGTTCTCAAAGCAGATTTATTGTCTGATGCCAAAGAAAAGGCGGAACATCTGATGCTTGTTGATCTTGCGAGGAATGATCTTGGCAGGATTGCAAAGCCCGGCAGTGTAACGCTTGACCGGATGATGGATGTTGAGCTTTATTCTCATGTCATGCACATTGTCTCAGAAGTATCGGCTGATCTTGAAGAAAGCATGGATGTTTTTGACGTTATTAAGGCGGTTTTTCCGGCGGGTACTGTATCAGGCGCGCCCAAGGTCAGGGCCATGGAAATTATAGAAGAGATGGAACCTGTACGGCGCGGACCATATGCCGGATTATTTGGATACTTGAGCTATACGGGCCGTTTTGATTCAGGAATTACAATACGTTCGGTTGTTGCCGCCAATGACAAGCTGCATCTTCAGGCAGGAGCCGGGATAGTTTATGATTCTGAACCTGAAAAAGAATACCAGGAAACCATTAACAAGGCTAAGGCTCTTTTTTCAGCCTTAATGGGGAGGAAAATCTGATGGTTTTAATGATAGATAACTATGATTCGTTTACATACAATATTGTTCAATACTTCATGGAAATGGGAGAATCGGTAAAAGTTTTCCGTAATGATAAAATTACAGTGGAAGAAGCGCGCGATATGGAGTTTGATTATCTGGTGATTTCTCCGGGGCCCGGAAGGCCGGAAAACGCCGGGTGTTCTATGGAGATGATAAAGGAATTTTCAGGAAAAAAACCCATACTTGGGGTATGCCTTGGTCATCAGTCAATTGCTCAAGCCTTTGGCGCGGATATCGTTCAGGCCG
>JAGLSM010000184.1 GCA_023135745.1 Spirochaetota bacterium
AGTGAGTTCTCAGTCTACTCAACTGTTCCTATCAATTAATAGGAAGTCGATAATTATAAATTATATGTACAAAATACTGATTTTAGAATATTTTTAGACTATGAAAATAGGAAAAGTTGATCTTAATAAAGAACCTTATATAATTGCCGAAGCTGGCACTAATCATGATGGAAGCTACAGAAAGGCAAAGAGACTGATTCTTAAGGCTAAGGAATCAGGGGCAAATGCTGTTAAATTTCAGCTTTTTTCCCTGGAGACATTATTTCAGGCTGATGAATATGAAAGAGTTCTTGGATTAAAGACCTTGGACTGGCGTACTGTAATAAGAACGCTTGAGTTTCCTCTCAAATGGCTTGTTCCTCTAAAAAAATTAAGCGACAAAACAGGCATTGACTTTTTATGTACACCCTTTGATGTTGACAGACTGAAAGCTTATCTAACAATAAAGCCCTGTGCTGTTAAAATAGCGTCAGGAGACATCACAAATAACCTTTTACTAAAAGAAGCAGCAAAATCAGGACTGCCTGTAATTCTTTCAACAGGCGCATCTGAATTAGATGAGATTAAAAAATCCATTAAGATTACAGGTAAAGACCGAACTATTCTTCTGGATTGTGTTATGCGTTATCCTGCTGACCTAAATCAATACAGCTTAACAAGATTAAAGAGCCTTGCTGAATTGACAAATTCCCCAATTGGTATATCCGATCATACTCAGAGCATATTTTTACCATCTGAAGCAGTTTATCAGGGAGCCTGTGTAGTTGAAAAGCATTTTACCCTTAATAAAAATGATAAGGGCGCAGATCATTTCATGTCTTTTGATCCGATTCAGTTTTCATTTATGTCAAAATCCATTCGTGACGCATTTTTTCTGAGAAAGAACAACCCAAAACCCGGTGCAGATACGGTCGAAAGAAAATACGCAAGGCGCGCGCTGTATGCGGCTAGACCTGTCTTAAAGGGAGAAAAGATAAAATTACAGGATATATCTGTATTGAGGCCCAATTCAGGTGGAATTCCTGCTGATAAGATTAATCTCCTAATTGGTAAAAAAGCATCTAAAAACTATTCCAGGGGTGATAAATTTCTGAAAAGTTAGTTATAATCGGCATTATTCCTGTTTTTTGTCTTTGATTTGTCATTATTTCAGCTTTATTTTTTCAAAGTTGAATTTTACGGCATCTACTGCCGACTATATTATTAGAAGCTCAGGTAATTTTTCTCAGGCTCTTTTGGGTGAAGTCAGCGTTTTTTGCCCAGGAATAAATAATGAGTTATATACAGAATCCTGTAATAAAAACGGTTGACATGGTTATTATTATCAGGTATTATAGTTTAAACTTTTTTTAATGAGGTTTCCCATGAATTTAAAGAAATTTATTTTAACAGCTTTAACCATCATTTTTGTTATTGCAGGTATTAATCTATTAGCCCAGCATAAGACTACTTTAGAAGACGCAGTGCTTGGAAAACCTGTTGAGCAACAAATTAAATTCTTATACACAATGGCTCCCAATAACAGTCAGTTATTTGAATTAAGGGTTCGTGTAATCCGCGAACTGGGTAAAAAAGGAAATAATAAAGCAATAAATGTTCTTATGAAAACAATCGAAGAAGGTAATGCCCGCAGATACGTCAAAAACAATAAAGATTATGACTACTGGAAGGTAAGAGCTGAATCAGCACTCTCTCTTGGTAAAATCGGGAACAAGAATGTCTGGAAAATACTTATAACTGCTGCATCCAGTGATAGAGACCTTCAGGTTCGTATATGCGCGATTAGAGGACTTGGCATGTTAAAGGCCAAGATTGCGGTACCAAGGATGCTGGATTACCTTCAGACAACCACAAGAGACCGCGTAGCAAATGAACTTGTAAAAGCGTTGGGACAGATTGGAGATAAAACAGCATTTTCTTCCCTGCTGGCTGTTACACAGAGAGATTTTACCGCTGATGTAAGAAAGAACGCGCTCATAGCTATAAAAAAATTGAAGTGGTAATTCTTTTATTTATAAAAGCTGTTAAATTCTAAAACCGGTTGTAACCTATGCTGTTGGCTGAATTAATTGAAAGACCGCCTAAGGATACCATCCTTAGGTATCAGCGATTTAATCATTTAAATAACTGGGCATTAATCCGTTATAATTTTATTAAAAAAACTGAAAAAGTGCTTAAAAAAAAACAGGGTCTGGAATTACTGTTTTACCAGATAACCACTGACGTTAATGATTATATAATTCAAATAATTTCAATGGCTAAAGAGTCGTTTGGTTTTTCTCATTCAGCTGAATCCATATTTATAATTGCAACTGAATTGATTCAAAATGCGGTTAAAGCAAATTTTAAAAGAATATATTTCAAACAGATCGGTATTAATCCGGATAATGATGAAGAGTATACCCGGGGCTTGAAGAATTTTAAAAAAATCCTCTGTAAAAATTCAGCGCATCTCGCGCATTTAGCATGGCTTCTCAGCTTTGATGTTGTTTTTCGTGTACAAATTAAGAATAAAAATTTACTTTGTTTTGATATAATTAACAATGTTCCTCTCTACGATGTTGAAAGAGAAAGAATCCGTTTAAAACGAGCGATCGCGGCAAAGTATCAGACAATTGGCGAGTTTTACGAAGTTGCCGGTGATGAAACAGAGGGCGCCGGTCTGGGTATGATGGTAATTAGAATGGTTATGAAAGGAATTTCTCTGAATCCGGAACATTTTTACATTTTTGAGGATAATGAGAAAAATACTATTGCCCGTTTAACTATTCCGTTATTTTGATGCTTCAAAAAATCTTTTTTTTACAAAATCCATTCCAAGTGTTTCTATAAACCAGCCGGCCCGAGGACCACGGTCTTTTCCTATCAGAGTAAGATACACAGCATGAAAGAGCTCTTTAGGTTCAATACCCGCGCTGTCCCTGGCTTTGTAAAAAAGTGTATGAATTTCTTCCCCGGTCATCGCATCGGTCAGGTTATCTGCCAGAAATTTTAAGGCGGCTTTTACACTATCAGAAATCTGTGAGGCTTCTGTTGGAAGTTCTTCTAAAGGGCTGAAAAGCATTTCAGGCGGAGCATAGTTCTTGAGCCATTTCTTCGCGTAATTAAGACGGCGCTTGAGGGCATTTTCATCCTTAATTTTATAACCGCCGCGTTCTATTATTTTGATCGCGTCATCTTCATTCTGAAAAGCGACCTGAATTATGTTAACAAGATGTTTAAATGGAACCCCTACTTCTCCAAAGTCAGAAACAAGGGAAAGTTCAAAGGCTCTTTTATCCTTGTTTTTGTTTTCCGAATCATCAAGTTCATCCACAAGAGAAAGAAGCGGCAGACCCGGATCAAATGAAATGGCTTTTTTGGGTTTTGTCCTGAAAATCATGTATCTAAGCACATCAGGCGGGACAACTTCCAGCATATCAGAAATACTGATCACATTACCCTTGCTCGAAGACATATCTCCCCTTCCCTTTAATGAGATCCATTCGTAGGTAATTGGTACAGGGGGATCATAATTGTATATTTGCCTGGAAATCAGGCGCCCGGTATCGTAGGAGCCTCCTCTTGATGCGTGATCCTTGCCAAACGGTTCTACTGTAACTCCGAGTATTGACCATCTGGCAGGCCAGTCCACTCTCCAGGTAAGTTTGACTCCGCCTGTTTTTGTATCGGCTGTGCCCTTATGTCCGCATTCACAGGTGTAATCGACTGTCTTATCTTTTGCCGAAAAGCCGGTAACGCAAGTTCCTGTCATTCTTCCGCAGGCTGAGCATATCGGATTCGCGGGAGACCAGTCTTCTTTTATTTCTTTTCCGGTCTGGTCCGTAAGGATTTTTGCAATTTCATCCCTTTTTTCAAGTGCTGTGATAATCGCATCTGCATATAGGCCTTCTTTATACATTTGATCAGCTCTGAGTACCTTAACATTCAGCCCAAGTTCTTTTACAGCTTTTAAAAATGGTTCGAGAAAATATTCTGAATAAGTCTTTTCATCGTTACCGGGACCCGGTATGTCAGAGATTGGTTTTCCAACCATGTCCGAGTAGATTTTCTCATCGAGGAAAGGATAAACCTTGCGGAGAGAATCAAAGGAATCAGCAATATACAGGAATTCTGCTGCTTGATTTTTATCCAATAAAGCCCTGTAAACGGCATCACCGGTAAGTACTTCCCGCATATTTCCGATGTGTATCTGTCCGGAAGGTGTAATCCCGGTACATACAATATTTTTTTTATGTTTTGCTGCGGCCTGATCTGCTATTTGATCTGCCCAGTGAGTGGATTTTTCTGACATTTTTACTCCGTTTAATTATTTATTGAATTAAATATTGATTGCTTTTTCAAGTCTATGAGCAATTTTTAAAAGTTTATGTTCCTGGAAGTGAGATCCCAATAGCTGAATACCAACGGGAAGCCCCTCTTGTGTATATCCGCCGTTTAGTGAAATACCGGGGATACCGGCCAGATTGGCTGAAATAGTAAAGATATCCGAAAGGTACATAGATACAGGATCATCGGATTTTTCACCAATTTTAAACGCCGGAGTGGGCGATACGGGGGTAAGGATTGCATCGACATTTTTAAATGCCTCATCAAAATCCCCCTTTATAAGAGTCCTTGCTTTAAGTGCCTTCAGGTAATAGGCATCGTAGTATCCTGATGATAGTACGTACGTTCCAAGCAATATCCGCCTCTTAACCTCGTCTCCAAAACCTGCGTCTCTGCTTTTTGTGAAAATTTCCAATAGGTTTTCTGCTGACTTATCCCTGAATCCGTATCTAATTCCGTCAAAACGTGCCAGATTTGAGCTTGCTTCAGCCGTTGCAATTATATAATAAACTTCAACGGCATATTCGGTATGAGGCAGTGATATATCAATAATCTCTGCACCAAGATCTTTTAATTTGTCGATTCCATTT
>JAGLSM010000185.1 GCA_023135745.1 Spirochaetota bacterium
AAATGTGCTAATAATTTACACCTTAGGACGGACCTTGTTTAAATACATGGAGGTATAGAAATGAAATCAAATTTATTGATGAATGACTTCATTAAGGAAAAGATGGAATACTACGAAAAGTATCTTAGTCGGGAGCATGGTAATCAGGGCGTAAGAAAAGTAATTGAAGATGGACTTGCGAGACTTAAAGATTATTATACCGGATAACCGGTTCAGCCAGCAGTACCGGATTATTGCCATCTTCTATTCCCGTTATAAGGACTTCACAGAAACTGTTTGGAATAAGACCAGTCCCTGAAAATTTCACAGGTATGTAATGTTCTCCAAACCCTTCAGCCTGATTCTGAACTATCTTTTCAATAAGAATCCGTTGTTTTTTCCCTATAAAAGATTCTCTGTATTTTTTTTTATTTACCTCTGAAAGGCTGCGGATAATAGACGATCTTTCAGCTTTTAATTTTGAATTTATATGATTGTCTATTTTCGCGGCTTTTGTTCCTGTTCTGACTGAATAAGGAAATGTATGAACGTGGCTGAAACCGGTTTCGATGAGCATTTCACATGACTTTTTGAAATCATCATTCGTTTCTCCGGGGAAACCTACAATAATGTCTGTAGTAAAATTAAAATTTGAGCATACCTCTTTAATTTTTTGAATTGATGTTTTGAAATTATCAATTGTATAATCTCTATTCATCAGTTTTAAAATACGGTCGGATCCGCTTTGAAGGCAGATATGCAGGTTCCTGCACATTTTAGGATGAGACATCAGCGATATAAATAGCGGATCGATTCCTTCAGGCTCCAAAGATGATATTCTTACACGAAAATCCCCATCAAGTTCAAGAATCATTTCAAGCAGGGTCGAGAAGTTAGTTCCCTCATAGTTATAGCTGCCCATATTAATTCCGGTTAAAACGATTTCCTTATATTCGCAGGTGAGAATGCTTTTGATATTTTTTAGAATATCTTTGTATGGTCTGCTCTGGGCTCTGCCTCTGACGTATGGGATGATACAATACGAACAAAATTTGTCGCATCCGTCCTGAATTTTAATCATGCTTCTTGTATGCAGGCTTGTTTCCGCAGTGCTGAAATCAAAAACTCCGCTTTTAAGTTCATCGGGTTTGAGAATTTCTCCATTGAAATGCGCGTCGATTATGCTGAATATTTGACTCTTGCGTTTATTATCAATAACGTAAGTTATATCGTCAAAACGTTCAAGGTATTCTTTGGAATTCTCCGCGAAGCAGCCGGTAACAAGAACTACAGGGTTATTTATTTTATTACGTGCCCTGTTTATAATGTTACGGGATTTACGGTCGCTTTTATTGGTAACTGTACAGGTGTTTATAATATATACATCTGCCTGTTCATTGGATGAAACTATATCGTAACCTGATTTATGGAAATCTGATACAAGTGAGTCTGTTTCATTGAGGTTGAGTTTACAACCCAGTGTATTAAATGCTATCTTTTTTTTCATGATTAATTACCGCAATTCTATTGTATAAAAATAATAAAATGGGTAACAAAATAAAATTGATTTAATCTTTTTATATATCAGGTTATATTTGGCAAATGGACAGCTTAAATAGAATTAGTACAAAAACAGGAGATGACGGAACTACCTCGCTTTTTGGGAAGGGAAGGGTGAAAAAAAATTCTGATACTATTGAATGTGTGGGAACAATTGATGAACTTGTATCCTGGATTGGTTTAATAAAGTCTCAGCTGGAATCATCGCGGACGATAACCTTCCTTGAAGATATTCAAAAATCTCTGTTTAAAATTTCTTCAATGATTGTATCATCCGATGAGAAAAATCATGATCAGATAATTAATGTAAAAGAAATTGAAGATCGCATGAAAAGTATGATTGAAAAAACAGATATGCCTGGAGATTTTATACTGCCCGGTAAAAATATATTATCGTCTCAGACAGATTTAGCAAGAACTGTCTGCAGAAGAGCAGAGCGACGGTTGTATTCGCTTATTGACAAACAAGGTAAGAAGTATCTTGCGGAATCATTGAGATATTTAAACAGGCTTTCCGATTATTTATTCATACTCGCAAGAACATTTGAAGCTGAGTAAGTATCAGATAGGATGCAATGGTTCGACAGGCTCACCAACCGTGGTTCGACAGGCTCACCAACCGTACTCTATAAGTTTTTATTCACATCATGAACTTGAATCAATGCAAAGATACAACAAAATTTCCTTTATGTTTGCCTTTGCGTACTTACCGACTTTGCGGTTCAAAAAAACTCAGCAAGTGAAAAGGAACTTGAACCGGACGCGAAGCTCGCAAAGTTTTATTCAAATTCCAGCAAAACACGTTGTAAATAGATATTAGTTCACGATAAAATATACAGGTTTGCTTTTTATTTTTAACCCTTCCGATAATACAGCCTCAACTTTTAAAGTAAATTCACCTCTTTTAATTTTCCACTTGTATGAAAACGGATACTTTTCAATTTTGAATTTTCTATCGTTTAATATCCAGTATACAGTCGTCGTTTGAGATGGGAGTGTGCTTGTGAAAACTATTGTCTGAAATTTCCTTTTTATAATCGGATCAATTATAAAGGCATCATTATTATCAGGGAATATTATCTTTGCTTCTTTGATTTCGTTTTTCTTGTTTTTTCCGCTCAGCCATCCTATGTAATTAAGAACGTCTTTATCTGGAAGCCGGTAGCCTTTTTCCTGCAGCCAGTTGTTATAGACAGGCGGAAGTATCATTGTTTTTTCCCATCTGATATTAGGGTTATTCTTTTTGTTTTTTACATAGGCTATTTTATTGTTATGTATGTAGTAGGGGATAGAGAAATGAACATTGCAGTAAGTTTCAGGATAGGAGTTTTTAGTGAAATACTCGGAAATTACACTTGTACATTCTTTTTTTGAAAGAAGTCCGCTTTTGGCACAGATGTTTTTTATGACTACTGACTTCGGTATTACAGGTTTATAGTAATAGTCGTCTTCAATAGACAGCATGATGCTTCTGAAAATATTTCCCGCGCCGGTTATTCCGCTTACTCCAAGCATAGGGGAATTATCAAAATTCCCAACCCATACTCCTAATGTGTAATTACGCGAATAACCTATTGTCCAGTTATTGCGGTATCCCTTCGAAGTTCCCGTTTTTGCGGCGCAGAAAAAAGGAAGGTTAAGCGGAGATAAAAGAGAAAATGAGTCTTCTCTTGCTTTATTATCAGACAGTATGTCAGTGATTAAAAATGCCGTTTCCCTGCTGAAAACTTGCCTTTTTACAGTACTTTTTTTCAGTGTAATTTTATTTCCATATATATCGATTATTTTTTTTATAAAATTTATCTGTGAATATATCCCGTTGTTTGCCAGCATCCTGTACCCTCTCGTTAGTTCAAGAAGGCTCACATCTCCCCCCCCAAGAGTTAATGAAGCTCCGTAGTATTCCGGATTTTTTTTAAGGCTGATGAAGCCTGCCTGATGGAGTTTTAGAAGAACCGCGTCAACGGTTGTTTTTGCGATTACTCTGGCAGCGGGAATGTTATATGAGCATCCCAAAGCTTTTCTTACAGTTATCGGTCCGTTAAACCTGCGGCTGTGATTAAGCGGGGTAAAGTCTCCTGTTGTTGAACGCATGTATGTTTTTATATCAGGAATAACTGTCGCTGATGTGATTAAGCCGGAATCAATACCTGTAGCATAAGTGAAAGGTTTCAGAGTTGAACCCGGAGAACGAAGTGCAATAGAACCGTTAACCTGTCCGCTGTCTTTATCAATAAAATAATTGAGGCTTCCAATCATTGCGAGAATATCTCCGCTTTTATTATCAAGTATAATGACAGAGGCGTTTGATATTTTTTTTCGTTTGAGTTTTTTAATTGAATTTAAAGAATATTTAAACGCTTTTTTTTGTACTTCAATATCCATGGTTGTATATATTTTTGCAATTTTTTTTATTTTATCAGGATAGGTATTTTTTATATGAGATAAAATAAAATTGCAAAAATGAGGAGAAAGTTTTACATAATCGGGTTTTTTTATATTGATCCTGTAAGTCATGGCGCGGAGATATGTTTGCTTGTCAATAATCTTTTTTTTATAAAGAATTGTAAGTATATGTTTTTGACGTTTCATAATGTATGGAATAGAGGATTTCCTGTTCATATGTGAAGGATATTTCAATAGGGATATAAGATAGGCTCCTTGCGCGGTAGAAAGTTCTGAAGGAGATTTGTTAAAATAAATTCTTGAAGCCATTTTAATACCTACGATTTGTTTACCAAATGGTATGGTATTAAAATAAAGCTCAAGGAGCTGTTTTTTTGTGAATGAATTTTCAAGTCTGATAGAAAACCACAGTTCAATTATTTTTGAAAAAATATTTCTTTTGAGGTTATGGATATTCCTGGCGATCTGCATTGTAATAGTTGATCCGCCGGATTTGGTTATGCCGCTTTTTAAATTGTCTAATACCGCTCTTATAATGGCAAGCCCGTCAACACCTCTATGGGAATAGAAGTTTTTGTCCTCAGTATTAATAAGCGCCTTTATTATGTATTCGGGAATTTCTTTAAGCTTTACATAGGAAAAGTAATAACCGTTGGAGGAAAGTCCTTTTTGTAGAAGGATTCCGTTGCGGTCATATATTTCAAATGAAAAGCCAAGTTTTTCCATAAGGGAGTCTTTATTTAACGGGATATAAAAAGAAAGAAGTATACATAAAACAGAAGCCATAGATATTATGATCAGAATTTTTTTGGATCTGTCTTTTTTTTGTTTTAGCTCATTAAGCCATTGGTATTTAATCATTTGAATTAATTTAACTTTATTTATTTCATA
>JAGLSM010000186.1 GCA_023135745.1 Spirochaetota bacterium
CGTGATACTCTGCGTCTTGAAATGGGATACCCTCTTTGGGGAAATGATCTCGAGCAGAAAAATCCAATAGAGGCCGGTTTAATGTGGGCAGTAAGAAAAGAACTTTCCGGATTTACCGGATCTGATGCACTTTCTGAATTAAAGGATTCTAAGCATCCTGGACGATTAAACGGTTTTATTATGAAAGAAAAGGGCATCCCTCGTCATGGTTATCCTGTACTAGTCAATAATGAAAAATGCGGCGTTGTAACCAGCGGGGTTTTTTCACCAAGCCTTAAATACGGAATTGGACTTGCTTTCCTGGATAAGAAATACAGCAATGGTCAGGAAATAACAATTTCCATCCGGGATAAACAATATAATGCCGAAATTCAAAAACCGCCTTTTATAAAAACGAATGTAAAAAGTTAAGTCATATCAAAGGTTTTCCTTGTTTTTTCATTAAAAATATTTGAAAATACTAGTAGGAAATCTAGGAACATAAATCAAACTCTTTAAAAAGACTACCAAGGAGAACTCTTATTCATGCCTGAAAAATCAAACGGCAGACCGCAACTATGGCAGGATTACAGAAAAGGAACAGACATTGAAGCTCTGATTCTTTCGTTTAAAAATCAGCTTAAGTATACAATGATCAAAGATAAATACACTGCTACAAACTGGGACAGGTTTTACAGTATTGCTAAGGTCGTGATGGACAGACTGGTTGAAGGCTGGATTAAAACCCAGCAGACCTACTATGCTAAGGATGTGAAAAGAGTCTATTATCTTTCATTAGAATTCCTTATTGGAAGACTTCTGGGCAGTAATCTCTTAAACCTGATGATGTACAAAGAAACCCAAGAAGCCATGGAGTCTTTAAACCTGAATATCAACGATCTTAGAAACTTTGAAGTTGACGCGGGCCTCGGCAATGGAGGGCTTGGAAGACTTGCCGCCTGTTTTCTGGACTCTATTGCAACATTAGGACTTCCCGGCTACGGCTACGGAATACGATATGACTTTGGTATTTTCAAACAGATTATTAGAGACGGTTGTCAGGTAGAAATCCCTGATGAATGGCTGAAATTCGGAAATCCCTGGGAAATAGCCAGGCCTGATTTCGCCTTTGACGTTCATTTTTACGGTAAAGCTGAACACAAACCAGGTAGAAAAAATGAAATTAAACCGCCCTGGACAGGTTACCAGACTGTACTTGGAGTGCCTTATGATACACCGATTCCGGGTTACAATAATAATACAGTTAATACTCTTCGGCTTTGGAGCGCGAAGGCTTCAGAAGAATTCGATCTTTCTATTTTCAATTACGGGGATTACATATCAGCAGTTGAAAATAAAACCCTTTCCGAAGTTATTTCAAAGGTACTATATCCTAACGACAACCTCCTGGAAGGAAAGGAACTCAGACTCAAACAGGAATACTTCTTTGTATCATGCTCTCTTCAGGATATAATAAGAAGGTACAGCAAATTTCACGATAATTTTGAAGATCTGCCGAATAAGGTAGCTATTCAGCTCAACGATACACATCCGGCCCTCGGAATAGCAGAAATGATGCACATACTGGTTGATAACAATAATCTGCCTTGGAATAAAGCCTGGGAGATAACAGAGAAAACCTTCTCATACACAAATCATACCCTTCTTCCGGAGGCCCTTGAAAAGTGGCCTGTTAGTCTTATACAAAACCTTCTGCCCAGGCATATGCAGATTATATACGAAATTAACAAACGTTTTCTGAAAAAAGCTTCAATTAAATTTTTCAATAACCGCGAGAAAATCTCAAATATCTCCTTGATTGAAGAAGGTGATGAAAGACAGGTCAGAATGGCAAATCTTGCCGTTGTAGGCAGCCATTCAGTAAACGGGGTCGCAGAACTGCATACAAAGCTTCTTACCAAAAGTGTACTAAAAGATTTCTATGCCTTTTGTCCGGAAAAATTCAACAATAAAACCAACGGTATAACTCAGAGACGATGGCTTCTTCTGGCAAATCCGGGATTATCAGAATTAATCACCGATAAGATCGGCTCCGGCTGGATTACAAACCTCTCGGAGCTTAAAAAGCTGGAAAAATTTTCACAAGATAAAGATTTTCAAAAAGATTTCATGAATATAAAAATGGACAATAAAAAAACTCTTTCGAAAATGATATTAGACGAAACAGGAATAAGTGTAAATCCTGAAGCAATATTTGATATTCAAATTAAAAGAATGCATGAATACAAAAGACAGCTTCTCAATGTCCTTCATATAATTAAGCTGTACCTTCAAATGAGAAAAAACCCAAAACTTGATATAACCCCAAGAGTATTTATTTTCGGCGGCAAATCAGCACCGGGTTATCATATGGCAAAGTTAATCATTAAATTTATTACAAGTGTTGCTGAAGTAGTTAATAATGATCCAATAATATCTGATAAATTGAAGGTCGTTTTTTACCCTAATTACCGTGTCTCGGTAGCGGAAAAACTTTTTCCTGCCGCGGATATCAGTGAACAGATTTCCACAGCAGGTATGGAAGCATCCGGAACCGGAAATATGAAATTCACCCTGAATGGAGCATTGACTATAGGCACCCTTGATGGAGCCAATGTTGAAATCCGTAAGGAAGTAGGAAATGAAAACTTCTTTCTCTTTGGTAATACTGTTGAAGACCTGGATAAATTAAAACAAAAAGGCTATAACCCATGGGATTATTACCACAAGAATGAAGAAATAAAGGAAATAATAGACATTATCAATTCGGATTTCTTTTCTCCCGACAATACCGAATTATTCAAACCGATTTATGATACACTGATGACATGGGGAGACCGATACTTTCTCTTGGCAGATTTTGCGAGTTATTCTGAAACTCATATGGAAATAGATAAAACCTACAGGAAAAAAGATAAATGGGCAAAGATGGCAATAATCAATGTTGCCAATAGCGGCAAGTTTTCAAGCGACAGGACTATATCGGATTATGCCAGAGAAATTTGGAAAGTAAAGCCTGTACCAATAGAACTCACAGAGGAGAAGGAATAATCATGGATAAATATGACGCGCAATTTAAAGCAGGAACTATAATATTTAAGGAAAATGATGTTGATGACACAATGTATTTCATTAAAAGCGGAAAAGTGGAAATATTAAAAACAATCAATAACTCGGAAAAAATTATTGATATATTAAAAACAGGTGATTTCTTTGGAGAAATGGCTATAGTTAACAAATCTCCCAGATTCGCGACAGCCAGAGCAATTACCGATGTACTGGCAGTGGCTTTAAACAGAGAAAAATTTCTTAACATAATTACAACACAGGGAGAAATCGCTCTTAAAATCATTGATGTACTTTGTCTTCGTCTGAAAAACGCAAATGGACAGGTTAAAAAACTAATCCAAAAAAATGAAAAAGCGCTGGTTTACGATGCTCTTGTAAACTGGCTTCAGGTGGTGGGCAATAAAGCTGAAATTGATCTGGCTTCAAAAGAGATTTCCAACCAGCTTCATATTGAAATAAACAGTGTAAAAAAAAGTATTAACAAACTTGTAATGATCAATCTTCTTTCAATGAACGGTCATGAAATATCACTCAGTGAAGATACGGCAAATGATAAACTCAAGGCTCTTTTACAGGAATGACAATAGCAATAAACGCCTACCATCTGGGAAAGCCGGAACAGGGCTTTGGAAGGTTTACAGAAAAATTTTTGGACAGTATTGTAACACACCAAAAACTAAGAAGTCCTCGAGAGGCAAAAGCCAGGATCGAGGATGTGGAAAAAAGACCATGAAACTGTATCAGCAGTTCAAGATAGACAATGACTCCAACTTGGCGTTATACAAAAAATAACATCAGCGGCTGACAGCTTTTTCAAACACGCCCATCAGCTGCTGATGGATTTTTTCACGGGAGAAGCGCTCATGGACGTTACTGCAACCTTGTTTCAATTTAGCATATACTTCACTGTCTGTGAGCAGCAGTTCCAGCTGACGGGCTATCTGTTTCTGATGAAAGGGAGAAACTGTCAGGGCAAAACCCTCTGTCACTTCGGGAAGAGATGAGGTATTGGACACGAGAGAAGGGATCCCGCAAGTGGCTGCCTCAACAGGCGGTAAACCAAAGCCCTCATAAAAAGACAAAAACGTAAAAAGTTTTGCCCCGCTATATAACGCAGTAACATCCCGTTCAGGGACCATCCCTATTTCAAAAACATAACCTTCCAATTTTTTTCTGTGTACCAGTTTTCGAAGCCCATCGTTCAGGCTGCCGGCAATAATCAGGCTATATTTGTTACGCAAGGATAGAGGCAGCATCGCATACGCCATAATCAATCCCCTGATATTTTTACGCGCGCGAATCCCGCCCAAATAGAATAGATATTCACCCTCAATAGCATATTTTTTTTTAACTGCAGTTATCTCTTCCTGAGATACGGATTTAAAATCCTGATTTATGTTTATATAAATAACATCAATCTTTTCCGCTGGATAGTCCATCCGTTTGAGAATATCAGCTTTTGCATTATGGCTATCCGTAGTGATCCAGGTTGCACGGCGTGATGCTTTAAGTTCTCTCTTCATACGAGCATATTCCTCAATGTTCAGCATGCTCATCAAGGATGGATGAAAAAATCCATCCCTGGAAAATGGTACCCCAGGAATAGTATCATGGATAGTGATGACAAAGGGACAGGGTAACTCACCCAGCGGCGGCGTATTATAGGGAATATACAGCAGATCAAAGGCAGAAAGATCAAAAAGGCGGGGTAAATTGGCTGCCCACAGAAAACGATCAGTTTCCATGCTTTCCAGAATTCTAAAATCCCCATAT
>JAGLSM010000187.1 GCA_023135745.1 Spirochaetota bacterium
CTGTTAAATTTAAGGTTAATTAATCGTGCCAGATCCCTGTCTAACGGAAGGTTATATAAAGCCAGATTTCCGGAAGATATCACAGTATCTTCTGCGGTATTCAAATTAACATAACCCCTGACAGATACCGGAAGACCAAGAGAATGAAGAGAGAAACCATTGAGTCTTAAAGCAATTCTTGAGGAGCCGGCCTGTATCATTCCATTTAGTGAAATGGCTGTGCCTACTTTAAGAACAAGTCTTTGGCCCTTATTCCATGCCTTCACGACACCCTTAACCGGATAGTCTCTCCCTGAATAGTTAAGAACCAGATCAAGCAAGGTTTCTCCATCTTTGAATGACGCCATACCTTTCAATGAGATACCGGCAACTGTTATACCCGCGGACTTGATATTCAGATAGTCATTCTTAAAAACATAATCCGCGTAATAATAATCTCTGCGGTTGTGAATACTAGTCATTCTGATATTTCCCGATGACACCATCCGGCCATTAGTCTTGGCAATTTTTACTTTGCCAGACAATCCGCGGTTATACCAGGCAGGTCCGATATCTGTAATTTTTGATAATGAACCTATATTGTAGCCGGTAAAATCAAGATTAATCAGGAAATCATCATCATTTTTATAAAGACCGGAGACACGCATACCCGGTTGCCAGCCTTTAATATCAATTCCGGCCGGAGTAAAATTAAGATAAGTAGTGAAATTTCTTGGGAGTGAATTGTTTATTGACATTCTGTTAAATGACAGCCGGTATTTACTCCCTGCGTAATAGTTTATCGATACATTGGCATTAATCATCCTTCCCGCCATATATACCCTGTTTATTCTTCCGTTTATTTGCGGCAGTGTTTTAGCGTAATTCCATACCCCTCTTAATTCAACAAACCTGGCTCTGTTGCCAAGATAAAAATTATTTATCTGCAGCGCTTTTTCAGAACCTCTTAAATACAATCTGAAAAGATCCCTATTCCCATCTTTAACACGCAAACCGCCAAATATACCAATCCTGTTATTTCGAATCTTTATATTGACTTTCCCAATAGGTTTGTATTTGCCGTTTTTTTTAATAAATCTGTTTTTATCAGATTCCGCAAAATTTTTATTGATAAAGTCCATAAAAACATTTTGATCATTATTCATGGCCAGAACAAAATTGCCGCCTTTAGCTGCTTCATACCTTCCACTAAGAGAAAGAAGCTGTTTAAAAGGAGAATCATCAATGGAAAAAACACCCTCATTATAGGTGATATACATCCGGTGTTCCGGAATAATAAGTCCGGCAAAATTGTTACTGTTCATCTCAATATACGCGTTAGCCGACATATCTTCTAAATT
Source organism: Spirochaetota bacterium (assembly GCA_023135745.1). Classification (GTDB taxonomy): domain Bacteria; phylum Spirochaetota; class JAGLSM01; order JAGLSM01; family JAGLSM01; genus JAGLSM01. The sequence goes on from JAGLSM010000187.1 coordinate 1,341, forward strand.
AAAAATGCCTCCAATATTCATTGAAGTTGTAACTATTCTGCTCTCAGGCATAAGAACCAGAGTACTTTTAATTCTTACAGACCCTGTATTGTTTTGTATATCAAAAACAGCATTATCAATTGAATATGAAGCAAGCGGTTTAGCTGAACTTCCAAAACTGCTGAAATACTGAAATAAACCATCTTCAATAGTAATTTGAATTTTTTTGATCGTTGTCTTTCCGGCTTGTTTTTTGGTTGCAATTATATCCAGGTCTTTATTTTGAGTGATCTTTCTCTTTTTAAAAATTTCTGTTAATAAAGATTTATTTTTGTAAAAATTTAATGAAGGCTTAATCAGTTTTATTTCACTTATACATTCAACTGCCGGTGTCCCGGTAAAAATAAGTTTAAGTATGTTAAAAGAAACTTCGATTCTCTCTGCGCCGGCAATGTCTGATACTGCCGAAAAATCTGTAGTATTATCCGTATCAAAACCATGTCTGTAAAATCGGATGTTCTCAATAGCTATAGTCCTGAATGAAGAAAGACCCAGGTTTGAATAACTTATTTTAAGGTTCAACCTCTCCTCGGCTTTTGAAACCAGATCTTTCTCTATACCCAGGATTGCCTTGTTAATAAAAAAATTAATTGTCAGGGCAAATAGAAAAATCAGCAAATAAGCTATTGAAAACAGTAAAATATCAAGTTTTCCGAGTTTTCTTCTCATGACCCTTCTTCTTTTATTTTTATTTAGGATTAATATTAAAAATAACTATACCGGTCTGATTTTCCCCACTTGAAATCTTTTGAACCATGTATCGCCTGGCATATTGACGCAGAATCCTGTCCAGTTCAGTGTATCCGCTTGATCTGGTTATCCTGGCCATAATAGCAATACCTTCACTGTTGAATGTAACACTGACCTTTACATTAAATTTAAGCCCAAGACGATTATATTTCTCCGGAAGACTTATTTTCGGGCTGGAAATAACCTTGCGGCCCTTGATGCTTACTACACCTGTAACACCCCGGCCTTTGCGGCCTTTCCTAGATAATCTGCCGGCATCACGTTTAAGCCGTTTTTTACCGTCGGAAGTCCTGGAAATATCATCTCTGCCAAGTCTATGAGCCGATCCGTCTTTTGTCTTGTTATCACGGTCAGAAGACCTTTTTCCTAAAAATTCATCCCATTTTTTCGAGTCCAGGCTTTTTTTCTTTCCATGTTTAAAAGGATCATCCCTTGACAGCCTGCTTAAATCCTTACTGTGCGTATTTTTACGTTTGCGTTTATTATCCAGAGGCATATACTTGTCCAAAATGGATTTTTCATTTTTATCTATTTTGTCTGTCTTCGAGTTATCATCCTGTAAGGAATCACTTTGATCGTTATTCCTGGCCCTGTCACTTGTATCAATTCTGGTTATTTCCTCTGAAACAACCCTCCTGTTAAGAATTAAAAGAACCCTTTTTTCAACGGTTTTTGTTTCCTCTGTACCTGTAATTGAAAAAACAATAACCAAAAGAAGATGAAATACAGCAGAGTATATAACAGCCTTTTTCATTTCAAACCGGCGTTTAAACATTTTTGAGTAGTTTTTTTTGTCCAATAACGGGACAAAACTGGTTTGCTGATCTGTCATTTTAAACTCCTATTATTACCGCCGTGTGGCGAGAGATACATTAGCAATACCCGCAAGACGCGCGATATCCATTATCTCAATCAACATACCGTAATTTATCATATTGTCGCCGCGGACAATGAGAAAATCCCTCTTTTTTGATTTGTTAAGCCACCGCAGAGTCTGAAAAAGATTCCTCTTTGCAATCTTTTTTTCATTGAGATATATTGATCCATCTTTCTTTATAGAAATCACAAGATCCTTATCAGGCTGAGATTCAGAACTCTTTGCCTTTGGAAGTTTTACATGTATACCCGGACTCTTCATAAAGGTGGACGTTACCATAAAGAAAATCAGCAAAAGAAACACAACATCTATCATAGGAGTCATTTCAACCCTTACATCACTTGTAAACCTTGTTTTAAATTTCATAGTACACCCCTTTATAAAGCAACAGTCTTTCTCATCTTAAATATACTTCAAAAGACTCATTTGTTCACGGGAAATTCTTTTAAATCCAATAGAAGAAACACCTGAAATTTCTTCATGTCAGCTGTTTATCCTGATAACGTCCTGATTTCCCATAAAAACCAAAGAAACAAATCCGGATTTTATTAATGTCCGGATTTTATTAAAATTCTGTAATATTTTTTAATTATTCTTTGTTCTTCATCTGTAAGACCCTTAATCATACTAAAACGGCGTAATTGACGCTTGATTTTCATTATGTATTCAGTTTTAGACCTATGTTTGATTATTGTATAATCTTCATCAGGTTTTTCAGCCCTGTATTTATCTTTAAATCCCCTGGTTTTTAAGGATCTTGAAGCATTTAAAAGCCGTTTTAATACTCTCTTTTCTATCTGCATAACCTTTTTATTTAACTTTTTATTTAAAAGCTGTTTTTCAATATCCATCATTTCTTTTAATATGCGTGATATATCTCCAAGAAACTCACCTGTTTTTTTTGCACCCTTACCTTTTCCATACTCCTGAAGAGCCCGTCTGATTATCTGCTGCTGTAGAGAAAGGCTTTTAAGATACTCCATCTCAGCACGGCTGAGTTTACCTTTTGACATCCTGGAAAAAAGCCTCCTCAGCTTTGAATCCAGACGTCTCTGCGCCTCAGCCAGGGAGTTAAGCCCCTGTTTTAACTCGCCCTTGCCTGATCCGGCATTTTTCTTAATTGATTTTAACTTATCAAGTAAAAACAGCAAATTATAACTCAATTTTACCATATGATAAATAGAATTTTTAAAATAAGTATGAGTTCTATACAGCATCATATTCTGCATTGAAATAAGTATTTTAGCAATACTGTTTCTTGACCTCTTGGCCTCTGTATTCACCTTACTTATATTTATCATTGACCCGGAAAATTTATCCTTAAATAAACTTATTTTCAGGATTATTGCTTTATTAATATCACTAAGCTCTGTGATGGATTTATGTACTATCCTTTTTAAGATAGAACTATATCGGGAATTCCTGCTTTGAACTTCGGCAAACTTCTTTCTGGTATATTCAATTTCATCAGCAAGACTTACAAAGTCCATTATAAGCAAACGGACAAGATCCAACATCTTCCTTATATCCGACATCTGGTATCTGTTTATCATCCTTCTAATTTTTTTCCGCATTTGTGAAAGTTCTTGTGAAAATGCTTTAATTGAACCGGAGGATTTTATATAGTCATTCTTCCTGTAAGACATTTTCAAAGCTTTGAAATTTTTCAAATCCTTAAGATTCTTTAATATTCCTGCAATATCTTTTTTATTTTTACTGCCTTTAAGGTTTTTTCCGAGATACTTAAGGGTCTTTTGTATGTTTTTTGCCATATTTTTAATATCTCTGAATTCATG
>JAGLSM010000188.1 GCA_023135745.1 Spirochaetota bacterium
TGGGTAATTTACCAATTGATCCAATGCCCTATCTTGCCGTGAGGATTTTCTAAAAAAAAATTATGGCTATAACAAGAGAAAATTTAATCGTAAACAGTATAATAGGTGAAGGTACAAAATTCCGCGGTGATTTTGAACTTAATGGACTTCTTAGAATTGACGGAATGTTTACAGGGTCAATAGAGAGTGAAGGAAAGGTTCTTGTAGGTCAACTTGGCAAGGCGGCAGTCGGTCGAATCAGGGCTGCTATTGTTATAATAGGCGGAGAAGTAACCGGAGATATTATTGCTACACAGAAGGTCACTATCCTTTCTACCGGTATTATGAATGGCAATATCGAGACTCCGCGTCTGATTGCTGAAGAAGGCGTTTCTCTCAACGGCAGTATAAACATAGTTAAGCGTGAAGCGGATAAAACAGAAAAAGAGCTGGATGACGATAAGGAACTTGAAGAGGCAAGAAGAGCGCTAGATATAAAGGACATACAAGTTCAGGGTTAATATGAAAAAAGGTTTTTTTGTCTCTTTTGAAGGTTTGGACGGCAGTGGTAAGACTACTCAAATCAGAATGCTTGAAAAACGTCTAATATCTGAAGGTAAATCTGTAAAACTCACAAAGGAACCAGGCGGGACGGTTCTGGGTGAGAACATACGAAATTTGCTGTTAAATCCGGAATTAAAAGAAACTCCGTCCCCTTTGGCGGAGATTTTTCTTTTTATGGCAGACAGGGCTCAGAATACCGGCATTATAATTAAAAAAGCTATAAACGATGGAAATTTTGTTATTTCAGACAGGTATATTGATTCCACAATGGCGTATCAGGGTTATGGACGCGGAATTGACCTTGAGCTGATCAATACTCTTAACAGGATTGCTGCCGCCGGGATTTTGCCTGATATTACTTTTTTTCTGGATATAAGCATTGAGGAATCAAAAAGAAGAGTTTTAAGCGGAAAAAAGGAATTTTCGGGAATTGACAGGATGGAAAAGGAAAGAGCTGAATTTCATCAGAAGGTCCGTAAAGGATTCCTGGAACTTGCGGTGAAAAATAATCAGAGAATTAAGGTTATTGACAGTTGCCGAAATATTGAAGAAATTCATAAAGATATTTATAAAAACCTCATAGATAAAATCGAGGAAAAAAAACTTGTTTAACCTGAAAAAATTAAGCAACTTAACATCAAAATCCTCCAGAACAGGAAGTAAAAAGAACAAAAAAAGGATAAAATCCGGTAAAAATCAGGAAATTTCCCTGCAGGAAAGTAGTTTTTCTGAGACTCTATCAAAAGTTGAAAATGAAGTTAATTTTGATAATATTGAACAATATCTTCAAGCAATAGAAAAACAGGGCGAAAAAATGCAGGAACGCCCCAATAGACAAGAGTTTTTACGTTATAAATCTCTTATAAAGCGGTTTTTGAAGCGTATTATGATGGATTCAGTCAAAGTACGGAAACAAAAGGTATATAAAAAAGACAGGGAATACGTTATTGTAGATATTATAGATGAAAAACTCTACCGATTAGGACAGTATATATTATTGGAAGAATCGGAACATATAATTCTGGCTTCAAAAATCGATGAAATAAGGGGTTTACTTTACGATTCCGTCAGGGATATAGAAGGAAGGAATTCTAAATGAAAAAGGCAGCCAGAGTAAAAGTTATATACAGTCATGAAATTATAGATTGTCAATTTGAAGGTTTTGATATAGAAAATGGTGAAAAAGTCCTGGTAGATACTGATCAAGGTGTAGAACTTGCCATTGTATTAACAAATTTGTCGTTAAAACAGGGCGATGGAAATAAGAATTTAAAAGAATTGCTGAGTATTGCAACAGAAGAGGATTTACAGAAAGTAGAAGAAAATAAAAAAAGAAACATCAAGGCTCTTGGAATTTGCAAGGAAAAGATTGTAAAACACAAACTTCCAATGAAGCTTGTAGACGTTCATAATTTTTTTGAAGGCAACAAGATCCTGTTTCATTTTACAAGTGAAGGACGTGTCGATTTTAGAGAGCTTGTTAAAGATCTTGCTGCTATATTTAAAACCAGAATAGAACTAAGACAAATCGGGGTAAGGGATGAGGCTCAGCTTACAGGCGCCTTGGGATTATGCGGACGCGATCTTTGCTGCAGTAAATGCAAGAAAATGACTCAGCCGGTATCGATAAAAATGGCAAAAGAACAAAATATGTCTTTAAATGCTTCAAAAATTTCGGGAGCGTGCGGCAGGCTTCTATGTTGTCTGGCCTATGAGTATGAAACATACAAAAAAATAAATAAAGGCTATCCAAAGCCCGGTACAAAGATTTGGATTGGCGAAAAAAGAGGCGAAGTCCGTGATTTTAACATACAGGTAAAAACGGTAAGGCTTCATATGGAAGACCATAAATGGATGGAAGTCCCTAATGATGCGATAAAAACCAACAAAATGACAGGCAAGAAATTTGTGGAAGAAAGTATGATATGAAGCTGACAGGGAATAATAAAGTTCTATTCTTTATTCTTGGTTTTATTACGATATACCTGACATTGTTTTTTTCTCCCGGAATTATTTTTACACGAAACGAATTAATCAATCTCTATAATCTTGATAAAGATGAAAACGTAATAAAAGAAGTTAAAAATATTGGGGTATCAGTAACCGGTATTAATGCCTATGTTATTGGCAAGAGTTATTACAATCATGGGGATTTTATTCTTTCATCTTTATATCTAAAAAAGAGCATTTCCAAAGGCAATCCTCTTTACAAGGATCATGCTCTTTATTTTATCGGGAAATCAGAAGAAAAAAACGGGGGCTTAAAAAAGGCCTTTAGTGCTTATGCAGAGCTTACAAAAAAACATAAAAACTCAATATACTATAAAAAGGCCCTTATTAAGTCGGCGGAGACTTCTTTTAAGCTTGGTTTTTACAAAACGGCCTATTTAAAATACAGTAAATCCCTTTCAAGTGCCAATTATTACCAAAAATCCGCGAGATTGTACAAAATGGCCGAGTGTATGAGAAAATCAGGAAGATTAAGAAAGGCTTCGATAATTTTTTACCGTGCTCTTTCTATGGAAGATTACGGTAAATATAATAGAAAGGTTCTAAACGGACTTAAGCTTATTCCAAAGAGGTTTCATCCAAAGGGAATAAAGTCGAGAATAATTTTCGCAAGATCACTCATTATAAGAGGCAGGGAGAGTAAAGCATGGAAATTGCTTAAAAAGATAAAAAGATCGTCTATTAATTATAAAAAAAATGATAAAAATCATGTTCGGATTGAAAGAACTCTATCCTGGATTAATAGGAGAAGAAAAGAATGGAAAAAGGCTGAACGTATCCTGGTTAAGTTAAAAAACTCAGGTAAAGATCAGCTTGGTGTTTTAAATGATCTTTTTTATCTCGAATTTGCTCGAAAGAATTATGACAAGGCTGTAAAATATGCCCAAATGGTATATTCTCTTGATAAAAAAAGGGCATATTCCATCTATAAGGATCTTTCCGCGGGATTTAAACGCAGTTACCGCCTGCCCTGGAAATATAATTATCTTGCTGTGAAGAAGTTCCCCGGGAGCTATTACTTCAAGAATAATCTTTTTCTTATAATAGCACGGGCTTATATAAACCGTAAATTTAATCTGATCATCTCAATGGGGAGAAAATATTTGAAACTTGATGTTTCAAACCAGTCAAGGTCAGGGATATATTTTTTCCTGGAACATGCCTATAGGGTTGTCCGCAGGTTTAAAAGAGCAAAAATGTGCAGAATTGCACTAGTTGAAAGTGATCCTCTTGGTTATTACCATTTGCAGGCTGAAAAATCATACAAATATACCTTTTCAAATAAGGAACTTTCATTAAAAAGACTTGGTAAAATGAATTTAAGGAAATTATCTGCAAGGTACCTTCTATGCCAATATTCCCGGAAAAGTAGAATTAAAAAAGAAATACTGTTAAAATGGAAATCTTCGAAGTTAAAAAAGATAATTTCTGAAGACAGTCCTAATCCCGGTCTTGTCAGGTATTTTATTGATTCTGCAAACAGGGAGCGTTTTTATTTTTTTTGGGATAAAGGGTTGTATAAAGAGGCGTACTACGAGGTGTCAAAAAGACTGTATTCCAAAGCAAAAAAGTTTGTAGATTACCCCAATAGGGCAATTTTCTGGATGGCACAGATAGCGCAAAAGGCAAATTTCCACGGATCAGTGATTTACAACTCAAGAGTTTTAATGAGAAAAATGAAAATAGATAATCATATGGCTGTAGTTGAAAAACTATCAGGAGGCACGTTTTTTACAAAATTTTATCCCTTGCACTTTAAAAAGGATGTTTTGAAAAACGCGAAAAAATACAGGATTAACCCTCTTTTTCTTTTCGCGTTAATAAGACAGGAGAGTGCTTTTAATCCGAAAGCTGAATCATGGGCGGGGGCAGTAGGACTAATGCAGTTAATGCCTTCCACGGCCAATTCAATCGCGGATAAGCTTGGAATCAATGAAATTTACCTGAAAAACAGTAAGGTTAACATACGGCTTGGTTCAAATTTTGTCGGCTGGCTGAAAAAAGCTTATAAAAAGGAAATTTTTACATTAATCGGCTATAATGCCGGACCAAACAGGATAGGTCAATGGAAGAGATGGTACAGGAGACGGCATGGACGTTTTGACAGGGTTAAATTTGTAGAATATGTCCCTTTTACCGAAACAAGGAACTATATAAAAAAAGTTCTTTCAAATTTTAATATTTACAAATTTTTATACAAAAACTCGGATTTATTAAAAACCTAGGAGCCTGTCGGACTTTGCC
>JAGLSM010000189.1 GCA_023135745.1 Spirochaetota bacterium
TCTTTTTTTAGAACCGGTATGGAACATATGTCCATTGAATTCCGTGTCGAAGTCTCAAATGTCCTGATACCTCTTTCACATAGAATGACATTTTTATTTCCCTGTGCCAATATGTATTCAACTGACATTAAATATTCTTTTATCTTTGTCATCATACCGCGTTTAAGGACTATAGGTTTTGCCTGCTTCCCAACTTCTTTGAGTAAGTCAAAATTCTGAACATTTCTGGCGCCAATCTGAATAAAATCTGCATACTCTTCGACTAATTCAACGTTCCTTGGATCCATCACCTCTGTTACAACCGGAAGACCGGTTAGTTTCTTGGCCTCCGCTAAAATTTCAAGACCTTTTTTGCCAAGGCCCTGGAACGCGTAAGGTGAAGTCCTTGGTTTGTAAGCACCGCCTCGTAGTCCATCGGCACCATATTTTTTTACTTCCTTTGCGATTTCAATTGTTTGATCTCTGCTCTCAATTGTGCATGGACCCGCAAATATTGTGAGATTTCCCCCGCCAATATTAAGTCCCGCGTAACTTATTACAGAATTTTCAGGATGAAAATCACGGCTTGCCAGTTTATAAGGCTTGGAAATAGGAAAAACTCTTTCAACTCCGGATATTGCCTCGAGAGGTTGATCCATGAGCTTGGTTTCATCACCAATTGCTCCTATGATTGTCTGGATCTCTCCTTTAGAAATATGCGCTTGAAGTCCCAGTTTTTCTATTCTCTCTACAATATGGTCTATCTCTTCCTGAGAAGTTTCAGGTTTTAATACTATAATCATTTTTTTTCTCCAATTATTTAAAGATCATCCCGCATTCCCAATGGGTAAGATCCAAGAATTTTCATAAATTGCGTTGTATGTTCAAGATTGGTCAGGGCTTTCTTTATTTTTTCATTATCCTTATGACCATCTACATCTATATAAAATAAGTATTCCCAGGCTTTTTTCTTTGTAGGACGGCTTTCAATTTTCGTCATGTTAATTCCTTCCCGGGAAAAAGCTGACAATAAATCATGCAGAGCGCCTGATTTGTCTTTCACAGAGCATACAATTGATGTCTTGTCCTTTCCGGTAGGTTTACAAAACTCGTTGCCGATAACAAGAAATCTCGTAGTATTTTCCGGGTTATCCTCTATCCCGCTTGCAATTACATCTAATTCATAAACAGTAGCTGCAATTTTACCTGCGATAGCAGCCGAAAATTTATCCCATACAGCAACTGCTGCTGCCTTGGCATTGCTTGAAGTCTCATTTATTTCCACATTCCGAAGATTATTCTCTATCCATATACGGCATTGAGCAATACTTTGAGGATGAGCGTAAAGCTTTTTAACCGATTCAATATCCTTACATGAAGACAACAAACAATGTGAAATGTTCATGTAAATCTCGGAAACAATTTTTACCGGTGAATCAAGAAATTTGTCAAGTGTATGAGTAACCATTCCTTCGGTAGAATTTTCAACAGGTACTACACCATAATCGGATTTACCTGATTCAACAGATTTAAAAATATCCGAGATAGAATCAACCGGATATGTGTTTACAAAAGAACCAAAATTTTGTAAAACAGCCATATGTGTGTATGTAGCCTTTGGACCAAGGTAAGAAACATTTAAAGGCCTTTGAAGCTCCCTGGAGACTGACATTATCTCGTTATATATAAGCTTCACAGCTTTGTCAGGAAATCCCCTGTTCTCATTTAGCGCAAAAACCTTCTCATATACCTCCTGCTCACGTTCAGGATGATATACCTTTAAATTATCACCTGTTTTTTCTTTGCCTATTTCAAGGGCAACCTTAACCCTCTCATTGAGAATGTCTATCAAAGAGGAGTCAAGAGTATCTATCTTTTTTCTCAGACCTTTTATTTTTTCATTTTTCATAGAAAACCCGTTTTTATTACTGTATTCCAGGAACATTCATCTAAACTATATCAATATTCATTCTGATACCTATATTTCAAACTATCAGATATCCCGGTAACTAAAGTTAATCAAAAAAAACAACAATTAAAAAACTATTCTTCAGTCTGTTTTATTAAATTCCATTTCTTTTATTTCCCGAATCTGAGGCAAGTCTTTAACCGACTTTAAATTGAATATCTTGAGAAAATGTTTTGTTGTACCAAGTTCAATCGGGCGTCCTACGGTTTCCCTTCTGCCGACAATTGTTATAAGATCTTTTTCAAGAAGCTGCTTGATTGTTCTTTCTGTAGATACACCTCTTACAGACTCAATTTCAGCCCTTGTAACGGGCTGTTTATACGCAATTATCGCAAGAACCTCTAATGATACTTTGGATAATTTGCTTTTGTTTTTAACCCCGTAGATTTTGGAAAGAATAAGCGAAAACCGGGGATGAGCAATCATTTGATATCCCTCTGCAACCTCATTTATTAATAGACCGCTCTGCCTAACCTCATAATCGTCCTGAAGCTCTTTCATGTATTTTGCCATTTCAGATTTTGTTATATCAGCATGTTTGCATATAACACCGTAAGGTACCGGTTCATTCTCAATAAATAATAGAGCTTCAATCAGGGCTTTTTTTTCTTCAACACTCAAAGTTTATCTCCTGTTACTGATTTTGGAAACAAAGTAATATCACCAAACATCTTATGCTGCTTTACCACAATAGACAGCCTCTTGATCATGTGCAGTATTGCTAAAAATACTGTAATAATTTCTCCGCGTCTAACTTCAAATGAAAACAATTCATGAAAAAGGACTTTCCCCTTGATATCAAGAACAGACTGTATCTGACGGATTTTTTCTTCAGGATCATAATCCTCTTCAATATCATCAAACACAGAAAAAGTTGGTTTGGTTTTACCTTCCTCACCAATTAAGCGTGAAAAAGCATTTATTAAATCAAAGATTTTTACTTCTACCCAGTTATCCTCATCATCAGGAAAATCCAGAAGTATCTGATCAGCCTTCCTCTCCAGAACTTCACTGTTAACTGCAAATGAACTATCCAGAGTACTGGCAGCTTCCTTGAATTTCTGATACTCAAGAAGCTGTTGAACAAGGTCGACCCTCGGATCGTCCTCCACTTCGAGATCTTCTTCTACAGGCAGCATCATCCTGGATTTTATCAGCATGAGATGGGCGGCCATAACAATAAATTCTGAAGCAATTTCAATATCCAGCTTTTTCATCAGTCCGATATATTCCAAAAATTGGTCAGTAATTTCTGAAATAGGTATATCGTAAATATTAATTTCGTAATTCCTGACTAAAAATAGAAGAAGATCCAACGGCCCTTCAAAATTCTGTGTCTTAATATTATAACCGGTATATGAGTTCTTATTATCCAAATTAAGTATTATCCTGCCTTTTCGTTTTGATTTCTATCATTATCAATTTTATTAACAAGAATATTATCAATAAGACGAGTGTTTCCAAAAAAAACAGCTAAAGCAACTAAAATTCCGTTTTTTGAATCAATTTTATTCTCAAGACTCACCGGATCAACAATCTCAAGATAATCAATAAGTACTTCCGACTGCATCTTAATTTTGTCAGCAATTCTTTGCTTTACTTCAACTGCAGAAACTCCCAACATCAGCATTTCTTCAGCTTCAATAAGACTCTTGTACAAAACCGGCGCCTGACCTCTCTGCTTTTTATTAAGCTTTACATTTCTGGAACTCATTGCAAGACCGTCAGACTCTCTGACTATCGGCCCGGTGATTATTTTAACATCAATATTAAGATCCTGCACCATTTTTTTTATTACGGCCGCCTGTTGATAATCCTTTTCACCAAAAAAGGCATAATCAGGATTTATAATATTAAAAAGCTTCATAACAACAGTTGTAACACCCTTGAAATGAACAGGCCTGCTCTTGCCGCATAAAACGGAAGTGATTTCTGAGACCTCCACACTTGTCATGTGATCTTCTTTATACATTTGTTCATTACCGGGAACAAAAACAGCTGAAATCCCCATTTTTTCAAGCAGCATCAAATCATTATCGAGGGTTCTTGGATAAGCATTTAAATCCTCGCCATGGCCAAACTGTGATGGATTCACATATATACTGACTACTGTCTCATCGCATTTCGCAAGAGACATTTTAACAAGTGAAAGATGTCCTTCATGCAGCGCGCCCATTGTAGGAACAAAACCTATACTTTTATCTTTTTTCTTTATGCTTTTACAGTATTGTCTTATTTTTTCGGGTATTTTTTCAACTATCATCGACACTAGAATATATTTCCTTCTTCAGGAAATTTTCCCTGCCTTACATCGTTTACAAATTCCTCAACTGCAGTCTTTCCTGTATCAAAAAAATTCGCGTAACATTTGTTATGTCTTGGAACCTTACCTTCAGTCATTCCAAGCATATCAGATATAACAAGAACCTGCCCGTCTACATCTCTACCCGCGCCAATTCCGATTGTTGGAACATGAATCTTTTTAGTAATTTTTGCAGCCAGGCCTTCAGGAATACATTCCAAAACCAGGGCAAATATTCCTGCTTCTTCAAGTGCAAGCGCAGTATTTTTCATCAATTTTTCATCATCCGTATTTTTCCCCTGAACAAACATCCCGCCGTATACATTTACACGCTGAGGCATGAGACCTAAATGACCCATTACAGGTATACCGGCATAAACAAGCTCTCTCACAAGAGGAATGATTTCCATTCCTCCTTCAATCTTCACAGCATTACAGCCGGCTTCCTTTAATGCACGCCCGCAATTCAAAACAGCCTGAGCA
>JAGLSM010000019.1 GCA_023135745.1 Spirochaetota bacterium
TTCTGTTTTAGTGACAGTCCATTGACTAACAGAATAATCAAAAGTAATTTTATGAATCCGAAAACCAACCTCCAAGTGAATATCCCAGAAATGGTCAAATAATGAGAATCCACCATCTATATAACTTGCAAAATACTTTGTTCCATATTCAATTCCGCCATTAAATTTTAAGCCAAGCAATATAGCAATAGGCGATTCTGATCCATAAGCCCAACCAGCATAAAATAATGGCGAAATCTTCAATTCGCTTTCCTTGAGCACAATTTTGTTATCAATAGATTCCTTCTTTTCATTGGAGAATGCTTTCTGAAAAGAAACCACAAGAATCATAAAAGAAATCATTAAGACTTTTGAAGTGTTAAATAATTATCTCATTAGAAACTCCTTGGATTAATTATTCTTATATTAATATACCCCTGTTTCTTCGTCAAGGATTTGTAAAGAGGATAGAACGGTCGGCTGTAAACACTTCCGCATGAGGTGACCCTTCCCTGCGAAAGCGAATTAGGGAAGGGATCGGGTTAGGTTGCAATGAGATAACTATCCTGATAGGATAAATTTCTTATGAAAATGTGCAAGAAAAAACAAAGTGACAAACGTGAATTAACCAAGTATTATTTTAATCTGTTCTTTAAATCATAATAAAATGAGATGAAATGAAAGTATTAAAAATTTGGCATGGCGCTGTTAATGACTGGTACCGTGATAAAATCAGAGTTTTAAATAATATAGATGGTTTGTATATGGGTTTACTTATTCCGCCCCAGTGGACAGAAGGCGGATATCTAAATCATTTTGAAGTTAAAGAAAATGATTCATTCCCTATTTATGTAGGCAAAATTAGAAACCGGGAATTGATCCACAGATATTTCTTCTATACCGGCATAGTCAGCGCGTTAAGAAAATTTAAACCTGATATTATCGACCTGGAAGAAGAACCATACTCCTATGTCGCATGGCAGACACTCCAACTAAAAAAGATATTCGCCCGGAAAGCAAAAATCCTTTTTAATTCCGGCAACACCGTAAATCACAAGATGAACTGGGAATATAATTTCTTTAGAAACCAGATATATAAAAACTGTCCTGCTGCATTTGCCAGAGGAAAAGGAGTTCAAAAATACCTGGAGGAAACAGGCTATAATGGTAAAATATTCATAACCGGAAACGGTATTTCTCTGGAAAGATTTAAGCCGGCAAAAAATAAATTATTCATTCCTGATCAAACTCTTAGAATTATTTTTATCGGACGTCTTGTTGAACCAAAAGGAATTCAATATTTATTAGAAGCTTTATCACAAATTAAAAAAGATTGGAAATTGACTGTTATAGGCCAAGGCCCTTATAAAACAGAACTTAAAAAAATTATTAAAAAATATGATTTAAATAATAAAGTGAAATTCAAAGGGAACATAACGATGGAAAAAATTCCGAATGCTTTCCTGAATTCAGATTTACTTGTTTTACCTTCATATAAGACTCGAAACTGGAGCGAAGTTTTCGGAAGAGTCATTATTGAAGCAAATGCCTGCGGAGTACCTGCTATTGCATCTAAAAGCGGAGGAATGCCTCAAGTTCTAAATAACAAAGACTGCCTTTTCCCTGAGAAAGACAGTAAGGCAATCACTGCACTTATTAATAAAATAGGATGGAATAAACGAATTTTATCTGACCTTTCAAAAAAAGCATTAGAAAACGCAAAACGTTATTCATGGGAAAAATTGGCAGAAGGCTATCATAAGGCATATAAATACTTATATGAAAAGGTGCTGTAATATTAAATGAATCTAAAATTAAAAATAACCGTATTTTTCAAAAAATCATCTCCATGGATTCTCTATTCAGGAGATTTCTCCGATTTTGATTCTATTTCTAAAAATCAAAATTTTCTTTCTTTTTCATTAAATAAAACAAACAGAAAAGATTTTGTTGAAATAAATATCCTCACTGAAGCTTTTAAAAAAAAGTCATATTTTATATCAGTAGAATTTTTTTCAGAAGAAAAATCAAACCTATTCTCATGTTTAGGTAAAGAAGTTATACAAAAAAGTTATCATCAACAATCACGGGATGGGCAGACCTTTCCCTCAGGTTTTTTTATGGATAAAGACTCAAGTATTGGAATAATGTATGCTCCACCTTTTTTATGTGAGAATAAAACTTTCCAAAATTTTATTCCACAAGAAAATAAAATTGAATTTTCAAACGGAAAGATTGGCAAAAAAAGTATATTTCAAAAATTGCAAAAAAATGAAAAACAAAAACTTGATATTATCATAATCTCCAAAAACAAGAAAGTTGATTACCTTCAATTTTATTTTTCTTTATTAAAAACCACTACAAAAAAATATGCTGACACCAATATCCTTCCTGTCGCAGAGAATATAGGAAGCTTAATATTCCCTCTTAATTATATACTGTGTAGAAAAAACTGGAGAAAAGAAAGCAAGTATCTGATTATCCCCGGCATAAATTATTCAAACAAACAATACCTTCGTGACGCATTTCATCAAAGCACTGTTTTGCCATCAGACATGCAGCATTCCACATACAATGCGATTTACCCGGAAAGAATATTTTATGCTGAGAATCCATTTTTATTCTTAATTTGGAGCTACCGCATCTATAAAAATGGCGGAGATATTTCAAAAAGATTAATTACAAAAACTCTAAAATTTATTCTGAAAAATACTAAAAAAGGATGGTATATTCCACCACAGTACCAAAGCGGTAAAAATCTCGGATGGAAATCATGGTTTGATACATTTTATTTTGATAATGATGATTCACCTGCTTATACACAGTCTCTCTTTATTCCTGCTTTAAATTCTCTAAGTAAAATGGGGTTTGATTATCCTCAAGGTTTAAAAGATGAAGTCCAGATGTCCTATGATAGTCTCTATGATAAAGAAAATAAATATATTAGATTAAGCAGAAAGCTTCAATATTTATCGGTTGATGTAACAGTGGGAGATTTAATCAACTATATCTATTTTGGCGAATCTATAATTCCTGATCAAAATGTACAAAACCATTTAGATAAATTAAAAAATGCTGCTACTCCATATGGATATAAAAACATTTCAGATTTAGATGGCAACTATCTTAAATTTGAAGATTATGGACATAATAATCCCTATCCTGAAAAGTATGGTATTGGCAAATATCAATACGGCGGCAGCTGGTTTTTATACGATATGATGATGCTCCTTAATTGTTTGACACATAGAATTGATACTTCAAAAGAATTAATTGATAGAGTAAATATTGAAATCAAGCAGCATTTCTCGCTACATGAATGTCTTAGTACAATTGATGGTAAACCTGAAAAATCAGAACAAGGATGGGATTCAAGTCCATTTATATTCTGGAATATATTAAAAAAGAAATACAGCATTCATTCTAAATATGACTTAACTTTAGAAGTAGATAAAATTATTAACAATAGGGTTTTTTATGAAAAATAGTATAATTTTCCTAACAAATTCTCAAGCATATGGAGGAGTGGAAAAATATGTAGAAATACTCATAAACTCAATCCATGACAGAAAAATTTTCCTTTTATCTCCAAATAAAATGCTTAAGAAAAATATTAAAAATAAAAACTGCAATATAATTGATTTTAGTATTGGACCCAAACTATCGCCGGGTAATTTCTGGAGCAATTTAAAAAAGAACAGATACTTGCCACCAGAGCTGCAAAAAGAGCGGGGTTTGATGTTGTGTGGACTGAACATGGTCCATTATCTACAGAAAAACATTTTAAAAAAATAGCAGGTAATTCATCTTATGAAATATATAATAAATTTTTCACAGTAGAAAAAATAGTTAACTCAACACTTGAAGTTTTTTCTACTAATTAGATTTTTATAAATTCAAAGAAGGTTCTAAATTGAAAATAGCTGTTGTACAGGGATCATTTAAAGAACTGGGTGGCGCAGAATATCTCATCCTTTGGAAAAGCAGAGAACTTATTTCAAGAGGCCATTCAGTAACTATTATTACATGTGATGTAGCAAAGCATGTACTGGATGAATATAAAGAAATAAATTTTAAAATAACTAACATTGGATTTACAAAAAATAAGTTGGTATGGTTTTTAAGTATATTTAAAATCAGTAAATGGATTAAAAACTTCGATATAGTCAATACACATAATCCACCAACCAACTTGATAATCTATTTTACAAAAATATGGACCAAACTTTGGAGGAAAAATTTCCCAAAGATTGTCTGGTACTGCCATGAACCCCCTGCAAACTGGTATGGCAGCGGTATAAAAAATGTTGATGATTATATAAAAAACCATTGGGCCGGATTTAATAGAAGATACTTCTTTTTGAAGTTTGGATATCTGTTAGATAGAATAGCCGTCCAAAAAACAGATTTGATTCTAACAAACAGTAAATCCACAAAAAAATTTGTTGATTATTGTTACAAAGAAAAGAAAATAAAATCATATGTCTGTTATCCTGGAGTACCTGAACATAGATTCACCGCCTCAACAAAAACTTCATTTTCAGGCTATATACTTTCAGTAGGACGTATGATATATCATAAAGGTTATGATAAACTTATAAAAGCTCTTGTATACCTTAAAGAAAAAAATGAAAAGATAGTTGTCAAAGTAGTCGGTTCAGGAAATGAACTGGAAAAGATCAAGAAAATGGCCAAGGAACATAAGGTAAATAATTACATCAAATTCTTAGGATATGTTTCTGACAAAGAATTAACAAAATTGTATAGAAACTCAAACCTTGTAATATTGCTTTCCATGGATGAACCATTTGGTTTAGTCATAATGGAAGCAATGCTTAACAAAAAGGTATTTATAGCCCATAATTCTGGGGGGCCTTCTGAAGTAATTACTGACAAAGAAAACGGGCTACTCTTAAAAAATTTGGAACCAAAAACCATTGGAGATACTATAGTAAAGTATTACAAAAGCAAACCACAACTTTCAAGAATCGGAAAAACAGCATATAAATATTCCATAAAATCTTTTACTATAAAGTATTTTGTTGATAGATTTCTATCTTTATTAAATAAAAAATGTAAGGTTAAATAAATGAAAAAAATAATAAATAAAGTAAAAAAAAATCTGATAGTCTTAGGCAAATTCTTACCAATCCCCATCTTTTATTCATTTATTATGACTAAAAAAGAAAGATCTCTGTTTGACAAAAAAATAAAAAAATCGAAATTTTATCTTGAATTTGGAATGGGTGGAAGTACAATCCGCGCATTACATAAATCAAAAGCTAAAATATACTCTATAGATTCAAGTAAAGACTGGATTAGTTACATGAGAGAATATCCACTAATAAGAAAAATGGAACAAAAGAGATTATTTTTATTTTATGTAAACATAGGCTCTACAAAAGAATGGGGTTTTCCAGCTGGAAATAAGAATAAAAAAATATTCCCTAATTATTCAACAAATATCTTCAATACAATAGAAAAAAAATGTATTGATACAGTTCTTATTGATGGGCGTTTTAGAGTAGCTTGTACTTTAAAAACAATTCTAGAGTGTTATTCAAATACTAATCTTCAAATATTAATTCATGATTTTTGGAACAGAAAACAGTACCATATTGTACTTAAATACCTTTCTGAAATAGAGAGTTCTGATACACTTGGTGTTTTTGTAATCAAAAAAGATATCAACTTAGATTTAGTGAAAAAAGATTATAATAATTATAAATATATCCACGATTGATATGCTTTAAAATAGTTTATATTCATTTAAGCTATTATTATTCCCACTCTCTAAACAAAATTATGAAGAACCGTAGATAAATGAGACAACCTGAATCCGCATTTTGATATAACGTTAATCAATGCCCAGTCATCCATAGATGCCCATATCTCCATAAAGTGATAGTCCTTTGTACTGTGTATAAACTCGGAAAGCATCTGTGTAGCGATACCCTGACCTCTATGTTTTTTATGGACTACAAGATCATTAATTCTGTAAATTTTTGTCTTTTCACTGCCGGAATTAAAAAATTCCTGTATGACCGTTTCTTCTTCGTATGTCAGAAAACTTACAATCTTGTTATAAAACGTTCCTGAAACCCTGGCAATCATGGTTCCAAGATGGCCCTTTTTTATTCCGTTTTCGATAGAAGAATAGACATCCTGCCTGAGTTTAACAAGTCCTCTTTTTTGTATTTTATTCTCCTTGAAAAAGGAAATAGGTCTCTCGCAGAATCTCACAAGCTTTTCAACACCCTTCTCTCCTGAATAGTTTTGTACATCCGCCCTTACAGGATATTTTGGTTTTCTGAACTTTGGATAGAACCTGTATGTTCCCCAAATCATCCTTGTACTGAAGCCTGCTTTTTGATAAATACTCAAGGCTGAAAGGTTGTTGCTGTCAGTACCAACTGTGGTTAGTCTCACATCCTTTAACTTTAAACCCGACATCGCGTTATTAAGAAGCTCGCCTCCGAGTCCTTTACCCTGATACTCATCACCAACACATAGAAGCATTATACTTGCTGTTTTAAAACCAAAAAAATCTGATAGCTTTTTGTCAAAACCAAAAATTATATAACCTGCAGGTTTTCCTTTTATCCTTGCAACCAGACAGCTGCTTGAACTCTCAGTAAATGCTTTTTTTGCCAATGTCTCAAAATACACCTCACCCTTTAGAAGGCTCGGTAAATGAGCATCCACATTGAATGAATTAAGCTGAAAGGAACTACGAGTAATTTCTTTCAGCGGATAATAATCGTCACTTTTAAATGAAGTAATATCTATCATATCTTAACAGATCTTGTTCCTTCCTGTTTTTTTTGCTTTTTCAAGGCATTTCTCTACATCATTAAATAACTGAGCCGCATTTTTGTGCTCCTCACTGTACTGACCTATACCAATGGAAATAGTTACAGCAACCTCTCTCCCATTCCATTCAAAAGAAAGACCCTCCACATCAGCTCGGAGCCGCTCGGACAGTATAGAAGCTCCGGATGAATCCGTATTAGGAAGAATTACCGCGTACTGTCCGCCTCCAAGATAACAAATATAGTCAACAACCCTTATGCTGTTACAAATATACTCCGCAGTCATCTTGATGGCTTCATCTCCTGCGTTTCTTTCGTAAAACTCATTTATCATTTTTAATCCGTCAATGTCCAACAAAGCAAGAGACAGCGGAATAGCATAACGTTTTGACCTGTTGACCTCTCTTTCAAATACACTGTTGAAATATATATGATTATACAATCCTGTTTCAGGGTCAATAAATGAGAGCTTCAGTAAATCATTCTTGAGTTCCTGATTCCTTTTTATAAGATTATTAATTACTCTAACTGAAAGAAACACAATAATTACAAAGAAACCGGCAAGTATAATAAAAATCTCTGCCTTATACTTTTTAATCGCGGCCGGTATTAATTTATTCAGACTAAATTTTGTAATTGTGAGTCTTATTATTTTTTTAGTCCTATAAAAAACAACAATTGATAATGAACGTTTATTTTTAATAACAGATTCTATTACAATACTGCTGAGACCTCTTTTTAAATTCTCTAATACTTTATCAAGTTCTGTTTTTTTCTTTTTATAATCAATCCAGAATTTTGTATTTTTACTTAAAAACGCATTGTCTTTGAAAATTGATACTATGTTTTTTTTATAATTCACTACCGGTACCGATATAAAACCTTTCATAGATACTTTTTTAAAAGCTGCCGTTGATAAATGCCTCATAATAGACATATTTTTGTTAATAATTTTAATCTGATTCATCACAGCATTCATCTCAAGCTGTTTCTTAATACCTGATGCCAGGAGAAAAAAAAGTACAATAAACAATAAACAGATACTGATAAATGAGAATAAAAATGATGAACGTAAATTTTTCATATCCTAACCTCAATCTGAATTATTAACTACTCCCCGAAAAGCAAAATATCTTTTCTATTAGAAGATACTTACTCAAAAGACGTGATTCCATTATAATAATCCATTATTTCTTTTAATTTTCATATGGATTAGCATTAGTTGTACAATACTATTTTTTTGAAAAATGACTGTTTGAGTAAATAAATTTTCAATTAACAAATAAATTTTATCACAAACAAGTGCTTTCTTTAGCCAATAAATTTAATACGTTTGCGAAGCAACTCCGCAGGAGAATTTCATTTTCAAAAAAATAGTATTGTGCAACTCTCTTACAACTAAATTTACATAAAAATAATTTAATCATTAAGGCATTTACGCATACAGCGTAAATGCCTTAATTTAATTTTTCACAACATAAAATGTTGTTTTATTTGTATATTTATATTTGTGATTTAATACTAAAACAATGATTTTTGAAAACTATTCTGAAAACAAGTTGTTATTTAGAATAGTGGAGGAAGATATGAAGAATTTAAAATTGAAATTTTTTGTTATGATTTTTATAGTTTTGCCGGTTTGTATAACTTCTCTAAGCTATTTAAAAAAGACAATCCATAGAAAAATACGGGTCTGGAAAACCCTTCCAAAACCAGCTTTTAAACTAAAATATCCCGGAAATATGGCTGTAATTGATTATACAAAATACGGATATTTCAAGAACCCCGGAACTTCAAAGTATAAATACAGAATGAAAAAAAGAAGGGCATTAATTAATGCTACAGGAGAAGGAATCAAGCCTTCAGGATATCTGGTATATAGAAATCCGGTATTAAAAAAATTCTCCAGACTTAAAAGAGGTACCGGAACTCATTGGAACTATACAAAAACTCCATACCACGCTAAAAATTTTTACATCTGGGCAACAGCAGTAGAAGAACCCGGAGTAAAACTGTTTTATACAGCTGAAGCATTAAAAAACGCGGGACACATTATCCATGCCTTAAAAGCATATCACGCCCTGACAGTGTTCTACCCGGGCAGCGCCTGTTTGGCGTCCAATGGAAGCTATGTCTGGTATGTAGGACCTGTTGCGATAGACCGGATACGGTACCTTTGCAGAAAATACCCTGAACTGGGTTTGGAATTCGTCGATGCCTGGATAGATATTAAAAACAATACTGATACTAACCTTGGAAATGATATCGTTACTGTTACTCCCGGCAGATTTATAAAAAGAAGCAGCAAACCTTCAAAAAAAGATATTTCAAATCTTAAAGTCATTGCTCAGAGAGGTAATGGAAAAGTTATTCTAAAAAAATATGAAAACGGCCACTGGCGCATGTTTGTAAACGGCAAGCCTTTTCTAATAAAAGGAGTAACTTATTCCCCAAGCAAGATTGGAGAATCCCCGCATAGAAAAACTCTGCGTAACTGGCAATTAACTGATGACAATAAAAACGGAATTATCGATATGGATGAAGTCTGGATTGACTATAACAGGAATAATAAAAAAGATAAAAACGAAAAAACTACTTCCGATTTCAAGATACTCAAGGACATGGGATGTAACGCTATACGCTACTATCATGTTCCTCCTGATAATAAATACAATAGTAAAAAGCAGTTTAACAAAAAACTCCTCAGAAAAATGTATAACAAATACGGTATACGCATCATCATGGGAGATTTTTTTGGCGCATACACAATAGGTTCGAGAGCTGACTGGAATAAGGGAACCGACTATACAGATAAAAAACAGCTTGCCAGAATGAAAAAAATTATCCGCAAGCTGGTTCTTGACCATCGAAAAGAACCTTATGTCCTTATGTGGCTGCTTGGAAACGAAAACAATATGCCAGGCAACTATAAAGGAGTTAACGCGACACGTACACGGGCCGGATCTCAGCCTAAGGCATACGCAAAATTTCTTAACGAATGCGCGAAAATGATACATAAACTCGACCCCGATCATCCTGTAGCAGTAGGCAATCTTGAAACCTTTATGATTGAATACTACGCTAAATATGCTCCTGAAATTGACATTCTGGGAATTAACGCATATCGTGGAATGGAAGGATTCGGAAGCAGCCTCTGGGAAGGTGTAAGAAGAAAATTTGACAGACCTGTTTTAATCACGGAATTCGGCTGTGATGTCTGGGACAGCAACATGAAAAAAGAAGATGAAACAAAACAATCACAATATCACAAAGGAAACTGGGACGATATACTGGCTAATTTATTCGGAACATCCGGAGAAGGAAACGCCCTCGGCGGTGTTGTTTTTGAATATATCGATGAATGGTGGAAAAGTATTAAGGGCAAATCCAATATACATGATAATACAAAAGACTGCACAATGCCCTTTTTTGATGGGCACAGCTCTGAAGAATATCTGGGTATCACCAGCCAAGGTAAGGGCAAACACAGCCCCTGGCTCAGGCAGCTTAGAAAAGTATACTATTACTATAAAAAAACCTGGAAATAAATGATAAGGAATTGCTGTCAGTCCAGGTAATAATTTTTCACTAATGATTTCTTTTTGAAAATAAAAAGGGTTGCAATACATGAATAAATTTTTTACAAAACTGTATTTAATAATATGTGTTATTTTGTCCCTGACTCTTTCCTGTTCGATAAAAAGTCAGTTTACAAAAGCAAATCCTGATATCATGAAAAAGGTTAATGAAATATTATCAAAGATGACCCTTGAGGAAAAGGCAGGTCAGCTTACTCAGCTGTCAGCCTCTCTCATGTTCAAGGGAAATAAAATACTTACAAATAAAATTCATGAATTAATAGTGAAATATAAAATAGGAACATTTCTTTATGGTGGAGATTCACTGGTACATCCGAATAAACCGGAAAGCTGGGCCAAAGTAAACAATATAATCCAGTCATACACAGAAAAAACAAGACTAAAAATACCTGTGATCATTGGTGTAGACGCGGTTCACGGCCACACTCATCTCAAAGGATCCGTAATTTATCCTCACAACATCGGCATCGCCGCAACCTGGAATACCAATCTGGCATACAAGAGTGCCTTATTAACCTCAGAGGAAGTAGCCGAATCCGGAATGAACTGGAATTTTTCTCCCGTTCTTGATGTACTGTCAGATCCAAGATGGCCTCGTAACTATGAAACCTTTGGTGAGGATCCATACCTGGTTTCAAAAATGGGGAGAAGCATGATACTTGGAATACAAAAATCAGGAAGGGTCGCAGCATGCGCGAAACACTTTATAGGTTACAGCGCGTCAAATAACGGCAAAGACAGGGAGCCGGCAAGCATATCAGAAAGAGCCCTGCGTGAAATTTTTCTTCCGCCATTTATCTCAGCAATCAAAAGCGGAGTTGATACCTTTATGATTAATAGCGGGGGGATCAATGGAGTTCCGGCACACGCGTCCAAATATATTATGAATAAACTGTTAAGGAAGGAACTCAATTTTCAGGGACTTATTATATCGGATTGGAAAGACGTATACAGATTATTCAGAATACATAAGGTCGCAAAATCCCTGCCTGACGCGGTAGCCCGCGCATACAACTCAGGTATCGAGATCAACATGACACCCTTTCGATTACCTTCCGCGATCATCCTGAGAGATATTTTAAAAAAAGGAAAAATCCCAATAACAAAAATAAACAACGCAGTTAGAAGAATGTTATACCTCAAGTTCAAGTTAAACCTTTTTAAAAACCGTTATGCTTCCGGTAAAAAACTAAAGAATCTCATAAACAATGAAGCAAGCAGAAAAACGGCAAAGGCCCTTGCTCTGCAGTCGATGACTCTTTTAAACAATGAAAATAATATTCTTCCTATCAGTAAAAAAATTAAAAACATATTAATTACAGGTCCGGCTGCCGTTAGTAAAAGCAGACTATGCGGAGGCTGGACAATAAAGTGGCAGGGAGCCTGGGAAAGGAACCTCGTTTTAGGTAAAACTGTGCTTGATTCCATTAAAAATAAAGTCTCAAAATCAACAAAAATCAAGTATCTGTCCCAGTATACCGACCCTCAAAAACTGATAAATAGCGCGAAAAAAGCCGATGTATGCATAGCCGTAGTCGGAGAAAAACCATACGCGGAAATGAAAGGAAATACCGACAGACTTGTACTTCCCTTAAAGCAGAGAAATCTCCTGAAAACCCTGAAAAAATCCGGTAAACCTGTCGTCATGGTTGTGG
>JAGLSM010000190.1 GCA_023135745.1 Spirochaetota bacterium
CCAGATAATTAAAACTGCCACCCTGCAGTTTGCCTTTCTGTTCAAAAAATCCTTTCCCGATATAAGCATTAACATTAGGATTTTTCTTCATCACAGCGGCAAGGGCACCGCTATGATCGTAATGTCCATGACTGATAAAAATAGCATCCAGATTTTCCAGACTAATTCCCATTTTATGAGCATTATCAAGCATGGCTTGACTTTGTCCGCTGTCAAAGAGATATTTTTTTTCCATATACTCAATATAAAAAGCCAAACCATGTTCACAAGCCAAGTCTTTATGTTTGGAATTGTTTTCAATTAAAACTGTAATTTTCATAACTAATACCTTGTGGAAAAAAGACTTTAAGAAATCCAATGATATCTTTATCTATTTTTCTTTTAATAACCCATTTTTATTTACTTAATAAATACCTTCAAATTGAATTATTAGAGATCAACTTATAAAACACACCTCTATCCTGTTGTATGGTTTTAATTTTATTTTGATCCTCCAATACACCAAGATATTTATTTACTTCATTAATATGTATTCCAAGTATTTTAACAAGATCATCCAGAGTGCAGGGACGTCTTGCAATAGTTTCCAGAATTACAGCTTCAAAATTTGTTTTATATGATTCAATATTTTTCCGCTCAGACGCGGCTTCAATTATTTCAATATTATCAAGACCCCAGTCATCTGCGATTTGCTGGAGCCTGTTTCTACTTACCGGTTTTAAGTCCTTAACTATCCCGGGCCTGTCCAAAGTATTGAGTTGTATACTATCCGGCTTGATTTTAACAAACGCGTCTTTGAGTAATCGCAAGTCTTCAGGATTATCATTGTACCCGGGAAGAATTAATACTTCAAGCCATATTTCCCCACTGAAATCCTTTCTAAAATCAACAAGCCCCTGAATGTATTCAGCAATACTAAAACCATGAGGCGGCCTATTAATTCTTCGAAAAGTCAAATCTGAAGCCGCGTCCAGGGAAGGCAAAACAATATCCGCATTCAAGAGTTCACTTCTTACTTCTTTATCATTAAACAGGCTTCCATTTGTCAATACAGCTATTGGAATTTTGGGCCAATTTGATTTTATGAATGTCAGCACTTCTCCGATTTGTAAGTTGAGAGTAGGTTCTCCGGAACCGGAAAAAGTTATATAATCAGGAACATGATTATTAGCAAAAAAATGTACCAATTCTTTTTTTACTTCATCACAAGGCACATATTCTTTTCTTTCAATAGTCAGATCTGTAGTGCGTCCGCATTCACAATAAACACAATTAAACGAACATACCTTATGAGGAATAAGATCAACACCCAGGGACATCCCCAATCGGCGTGACGGCACAGGACCAAAAAGATATTTATACATTTAAATTTATTCCTTTTAATATTATATCATTCTCTTTGACTTTTAAATCATTGGCAATAATATGACATTTAGCTTTTAAAAGGAAAAACACAGAACGGTCAACTGATGAAAGCCCCTCATAATTACCCTGTCCCTTACTTATGACAATATCAGCTTTCGCAAACCGTTCTAAAAAATCATTATTGCATAAACGAAGAATGGTTCCCGGAGCAGTGGTGCCGGAAGAAATAATCTCTGCGACATCATTAAGCCCTGAAGCAACAGCATCCTCCATCACTGCATCATTTATTACAGGAATTTCACGTACAACATATGTTACCGGCTTGTTCATCTCCTCAATAAGAATTTTGTCAAAAACAGATTCTCCGGCATTATCTCCTAAATACAAAATCGATTCGGCCCTTTCAAGCTCCACAACAAAAGCATCAAAATCAAAAATAGCAAAATCCTGTTTAAGAATTTTTTGTACATCTTTGACAATATTGAAATCCTTATTAACTCCAAGATCTATTACATTGCCCGCAATCGCTATCCGAATTGCGGTTAATAATTTATTGTCTGATTTTCTCACGATGTCTTTTAATTCAGGATATAGAGCAAGAGTCTCTTTGATATTATCCTCTTTTATTTTTTTATAAGGATCTGTTATTCCTGTTATTTCCCGGATCTTCCGATAGATGATTTCTCCGGTTTCCGGAGGCGTATTTTCCATGGGAATATCTTTGATCATTGTGCCGATGGAATCCATCAATGTTCTTATTTTTTTGTCATCATCGGTTGCTATACGTCCGGCTTTTAACGCCTGCTGCATAAAACAAGGAAGACAATCAAGATAGGTTTTCATTTATTCTCCATTAAAGCTGTTCTTGTAATTCAAAGGAATTTCCGGATTTATCTTTGATAAAGATCAAATCAAAAGATTCTCTTTCTATTCGTATACATTCATAACCACCGCTGACTGCTTTATTAAACAACTCTTCCCTGTTATTTACTGTCAGACAAATGTGATTAAAACCCTGCTTATTTTCTTCCTGAGTTATAAATATTTCCAAAAACAGTCCATCTCTTTTTAAAAGATGGACTGAAGCTTCATGCGAAATATCAAATAACTTTTCAGCAAAGTCTTTTCCCAGAATAAAAGATTTAACTTCTTTCATATTGAGAATATTTGAATAAAAATTCTCAATATCTGAAGTATCATTAATAGACAGTGCGATATGTTTCAGGTTCATTGTCATGATTTATTCTGTCTTAAATTTACTGTGAATCACTGAATGTTTTTAATTCGCCTTTTTTATAAGCATCAAACGCCTCTTTTACAGTCATTTCACCAGCCCCAATATAAATTTCAATTTTTGATTTAGCAATAACAGATGCGGCATTTCCACCCGGGCCATTTCCAGTAATTAAAATATCAGGATTAAGTTCAAACAATTTTTGAGCGGTTTGAGGACCAGCTCCATGAGCCACATTTTCTATTTCGCGATTATCATAATTGGTTAATTCATCTTTCTCTTCATCATAAATCAAAATAAATTCTGTTCTTCCAAATCTTGGATTCATCATGGAATCCCAATCTGTTCCATTTGATGTAAATGCTATTTTCATTACTTTACTCCTTTTGTTATTTGTTTGATTTTTTCCCAACTCTCTGTCAGGATTTTTTTTAAATTATTTTCATCATATTCCACAATTGTCTGACCATTTGTCATCGCTTTTGTAAAAGATTCATCATAGGGAAGACTTGAAACATGAATAATATTTTCTTGTTGCAAAAAATCTTTTATTTCTTTTTCGATTTCAGAATTAAGATCAAATTTGTTGATCATACAACAAGCTTTTATATTAAACTTTTTTACTAATTCATATACCCTTTTTAGATCATGAAATCCTGCAACAGTAGCCTCAGTTACAAGCACCACAAGATCAGCCCCGGAAAGAGATGAAACTACAGGGCAACCTATTCCCGGAGAACCATCAACTACAACAAAATCCTTTTTGGTTTCTTCTGCTATACGTTTTGATTCCTTTTTTACCTTGGCTACCAGCTTACCCGAGTTATCAGCTCCAAATCCAAGTTCCGCATGAACCATGGTGTTTCGTGCCTTCGTTTTAGAAATATAAAACTGCCCGACTTTCTGTTCATTCATGGAGATTGCATCCACAGGACAAACCCTCGCGCAATAACCACAGCCTTCACAATCCAAAGGTTCAACAATGTATTGCCCGTTTATTACCGGTATTGCATTAAAACGGCAAACATCCGAACACTTCCCGCAACGGGTACAAATATCCTGATCGATTTGTGCGATAAGTCCGCTGTAAAAATCTTCAGCATAAGCAAAATCAGGCTGCATAAGAAGATGCATATCCGCCGCGTCCACATCACAATCCGCTACGACAATATCCTCTTCTCCTAAATAGGCAAAAGAAGCCGTGATAGAAGTTTTTCCTGTTCCACCCTTACCGGAGATTACAACAATCTCTTTCATGCCGTACCTCCATTTTTTAATCCCTTTATATAATCCATAATCTGATTCAACTGCATCTTTACTTCGGGAACTTTTTCATAAATAAGTTCTCCCCTGGAATAAAGTTCTGCAATAAAACGGTCATTCGGGATTTTTGCCAGAACAGGAATGTTTTCCTCCATGCAGTAATCAAGAACATCATCATTACCGATTCCAAAACGATTCACAATAACACCATACTTCTTTTTTATCTCTTTCATAGTCCCAACAGCCAGCCTAAGATCATGTAAACCAAAGGGTGTCGGTTCAGTGACGAGAATCACAAAATCAACACCTTTAACCGCCTCAATTACCGGACAGGAAGTACCGGGAGGCGCATCATATAATTTGATAACATCCTCAGGAAAATTCTTGTCTATGTATTCATGCGTCTGAGCAATAAGTGGAACCGCCTGTTCCTGACCAATATCAAGTCTACTTTCAATAAATGAAAGATTATTAATCTCGTAATGTTTTAACTGGCCCATTTTTTGCGGCACCATTGGTAAAGAATTAGTTGGACATAATTCTGAACAGGCGTAACAACTATGACATAACTCAGGGAACACCATTATCTGTTCCCCAAGTTTGATTATGGAATGGAAATTACAAACTTCCTGACATAACCCGCATAATGTACATTGATCTTTTTCCCACTCCGGAATCATTTTGAATTTATCCTCTGAGTGAAGAAGCTCTCCTTTAATAAATAAACCGGAGTTGGGCTCTTCTACATCAAGATCAACCAATACTACTTTTTCTTTTTCCGATAAATAATGGGCAAGATTTGTAGCAACCGTGGTTTTTCCCGTACCGCCTTTTCCGCTGGCAATTGCAATTTTCAT
>JAGLSM010000191.1 GCA_023135745.1 Spirochaetota bacterium
CCCTAAAGAATACCCGGCACCATTAAATATTGGATTGCCATTCTGATCAAGTTTAATTACCAGAATATCATTACCTCCAACAGATTCTGTTTGACCTGCTATTATATAGCCATTATCAGAAGTTAACCGTACTACAGGATGCTGTTCATCACCTGCCGCAAAGCCATAGGTCTTTTGCCATTCAATGGCATAACCGGAACTGAGTTTTATAAGTAAGAAATCACTATGTCCTGAACCGGATGAAGTTGTGGTTCCTGCGATAATGTAACCACCGTCACTTGTTTGCTGAACGGAATATGCTCTATCATCTCCGGAACCAATAAAAGTCCTTTGATCTTGAATCATTGCCATATCACTTTCGATATTGAAAAAGGAGACATCGTTAGCATTATTGGCGTTCCAGCCAACTACCATAATATCATCGCTGGCAGTTAAACAGATGCCTTGGCTATTTTGATTATTTGCTGAAGCATTAGTTATATCAGCAATTTTTGCACCTGTGCCGGTATTAAGACTTAATACAAACAGATCATCCTTTCCTGCTGTACTAACTTTTCCTGTTACTATGATTTCATTTGCTGAATTTGTAGTTACTGCAACAGCATAATCAGAACCGCTCCCACCGTATTCTCGTTGCCATGTTACATTCAAAGTAATGCCCAGTTTTAATATCCAGGCATTACCATTTGGATCACCAAAAGAACTGGTTTCACCAACAATAGCGTATCCATCGGTAAGTTTTTGTACTGCATAGGCTGTATCAAAATTGCTGCCTCCATAAGTGTTTTCAAGCATTTTTGTGCCATCCGAGGCATTTATCTTCACCGCCCATACATCACTGCCGCCTGCTCCGGATGATGCGGTGCGTCCTACTGCAACAAGATTGCCGTCATCAGCCAATGTCACGGCATTAAACACATCATATCCGCTTCCGCCGTAGGTCTTTTGCCAGACTATGTCTCCGTAAGGGTTTAATTTCATCACAAAGGCATCGTCATTACCCGCTCCTGATGAGTCAGTCCTGCCCACTACAATATATCCGTCAGAGACGACTATGACGTCATTGGCGTCTTCACGGCCGCTTCCGCCGTAGGTCTTTGCCCATGTGGTCTTGCTTCTGGTTGTTGAGAGGGTTCCCAGCTTTTCAATTGTCAGACGGTTCCATCTGTATAGCTGGTATTTGTCGTTTTCTGTATGATAGAGTGTATTGGCCATGTAGAGTTTGTTGTCAAATGTTGAATAAAAAGGAGATACATCATCACCTGTGCTGTTGAATATTAAAAGGGGTATGTCAAGCATGGAAAGATCGGTTATGAACAGGTCCTGATCTCCCCTGATTCCTTCTCTGGAATATACAAATGAATCGCGGAATATTCCAAAGACATTGCGCGGTACATAACTTCCGCCGCCTATTGATATCTCGGTTGTTGTTGTTATTGGTATGCCTGCGCTGAAAGCTGTTCCAAGGTCTGCAATTTTAATAGTATAGACAGAAATAATCCTATATTTTGACGATGAATTTGTTTTTGCAACTACAAGGCCGACTTCATCATCTGCAATGGTAAAATCAGGAAAACTTGCCTTTGGGGGGAGTGTGCCAAGAACCTTACCGTATATTGGGCTTCCGCTGTTTGTTACTGTAGTAATAACAGATCCTGCAAGAGGTTTTACTCTGACAGTGTTGCCTGTTCCTACTGAAAAAAATATGTATGAGTTGCTTCCTATGGATATGGTTGCCATATGCTTTTCATTATCTACGGTGTCAAGACCTGTGATTTTCGTTGGATTAGAGAACTTGCCGCTGGTCTGCAGGTCAGCTATGTAAATATCATAGTTACCGCCTCTGTCTGAGGCAAAGAATAGAGACAACCCTGTTGGAGAAGCTGAATTGGATGCCATGCTGATACATACATCGTTATTTTCGAGAGAAGAAACAGGCTCATTGTCCACTGTTACCAGTTTTATCGCGCTGCCTTCATTGGTTGTGAAATTTTCACTGCATGAGATAAATACAAAAAGACTGAGTATTAATATTACCGCTCCATACTTTTTCATAATTGTTCCTCCATGAGGAGTTATAATAGGAAGGATAAGCTGTGATAAAAATATTAATTTTCCTACTATTACTGCCTGATTTAAATATTAATTCCTTGTTATCTGCCTTCCTGCATTGAAAGTGCGAGGAGGCCTATGTCAACTTATGATATAGCAATAAGGTAGAGTGATGCCTTAATCGCAGAATCATATTGTTGGTATAAAACAAGTATATCATGTACAATTATAACATATATACGATAAATTTCATTCATTTTAATAAAGATTTTTTTATAAAAAAATATCGAAATTTGTCTTAAAAAATGCAAATATGCATTATAATTTAACTTTAGACGGTTTGA
The DNA here is from genome assembly GCA_023135745.1 of Spirochaetota bacterium. Lineage (GTDB taxonomy): Bacteria > Spirochaetota > JAGLSM01 > JAGLSM01 > JAGLSM01 > JAGLSM01. The sequence continues at coordinate 2,397 of JAGLSM010000191.1, forward strand.
TAATAATTAATATGAGGGGGCGGATATGAAGCTTGTTGCAATCCTTGGCCTTTTAGTTTTACTTGCGGGATGTTCTGTAGAAGTCGGATTTTCAGAGACAAAAAATCTAAATGCTAATGACACGGGTGAACCTGAATTAGTAACAACTACTGAACAAATTACTGAACAAGACATTAAAGATGTTTCAGATAAATTAGATGGTATTGCGGACATTGACAATATTATTGTTGACAGTGCAACCCTTGTAATTACCAATCTATCTCTGGATTTTACCGGAGTAGAAAGCATCAAGGTTTATTTTTATAATGATTCAAAAACAAATATTTACACTGTAATTAATCCATACGGAAATTCGGCAAATATTCCATTAATTGGAAGTGAACTCATATATTATTATAAGAATCCTCCATTAAAGATCCATGCTGTTCTTATTAAAGATGAACCGGAAGACTTAATACCTGAACATTATCAGATTAATTTTTCAGGGAGAATAATAATCAAGGCCAGTTTGTTTTAATAACTAATCTCTACTGGGTTCGTTGAATACGGCATATCTGTCGCTTTTTTTGGACAGGTATACCGATCTTCTTATTTCCTTGCCGCAGGTTCTTATGCTGACATTATATGTTATTCCGGTCTTAAGGATTATAGATTTTTTACCGTTTATTTTAATTTTTCCCTTAAATACACCGTTTATAAACACTCTGGCATCCGGGCAGTTTCCCATATATTTAATTATTAAAGTACGAAGAGGTTTCTTTACGGCTTCAGAATCTATTTTATTCGGGCCATAGAATACGATATTGCTGTCTCTGCTTTTGTGCAGGAAAACCGATCTTGTTCTCTCCTTCTGTCCAAAACGGATCTTTATGATGTACATTCTGCCGGGAGTATTTGCGAAACTTTTTTCATTATTTCTGATGAGTTTTCCCTGAGCTTTGTTGTTTATAAATAAACGTACGTAGGGATAATTTCCGGTATACTTTATTTTTAAATTTTTAGTATGTAATGCAAGAGTATTAAAAGACAGAAAAAACAGTATAAAGACAAAACTCATAATTTTTTTTATCATATAATTTTTTCCTTTTTAAAGATGTTTTTCATTTTAACAGAAAAAAGAGCCAATATCCATTAAGAATAACACTTCAACTCTCATGGTGTTATTAGAATATATAGGAATGGCTTTAATTTCAATTCTTTTTAAGAGAAAGCTGTCATTTTAAATGATATTGATTTATATATAATAATTAGTATTATAGTACAAAAGGTCGATCAATAAAAGAGGATCATTAGTTCAGCAGGAATACAAGGGAGTAATGATGAAAAAGATTGTGCTTTGTTTGTTTTATCTGATGTTGCCGATGTTTATTTTTTCATTTAAAGCGGAAGAAAAACTTAAGGGGCGGTGGGAAATGTACCATCCTGAGAGTAAAAAGAAATTTGGTGTGGTCAGTATTTATAAGGAAAAAGGTAAATTTTTTGGAAAGATTGTCTGGCTGCTGCATAAAAAGGCAATTGATTCACATGGCAATAAAAAGGGTCTTCTCGGCACAATGATTCTCCGCAATTTTATATATGACGCTGATGATGATGAATTCGTAGATGGAAGAATTTATAATCCCGACAATGGCAGTACTTATAAATGTTATTTGAAAATAAAAGATAAAGGCAGAATCCTGAAAGTTAGAGGATATGTACTCATCCCTCTATTTGGAAAGACCATTTATCTGTATAGAGAAACCTGACACTTCGACTATGCTCACAGACTGTGTAAAAAGACCTTTTAAGATGTATAATTTATTATCTTTTCTGTAATTGCATAAAGGATTTGATGGAATTTGTATATGTAGTATATGTAGTAGGGAACAACGATCGTTGTTCCCTACGCTCGACTTTTAAAAATCAATAACTAATTTTTGAGGATTATTTCTAATATATTCTCGTATTCGGGTTAAATCTTTTTCATCACGAATAATATGATCATGATATGATTTTTGCCATGCAAAATCAAAATTGTCGAATTGTTTTCGTATATGACGTGTGACCGATGATTTGAATTGTGACATAACCTTTGGAATTAATTCCATATTTCGATGTAGGGAACAACGATCGTTGTTCCCTACGCCCGGCAATGCATTGTTCCCTACTGTATTTTTTACGTTGCTCCTTATGTTTCGGGAAACATTATTCCCTGCGCCCGGCGATACGTTGTTTTCTACGGTGTATTCGGAATTATCTACCGTGTCATTGTTGGCATTATCATTCATGATATTTTCAATAATGATTATCCCGTGTATATGATTTGGCATAATTACAAATTC
>JAGLSM010000192.1 GCA_023135745.1 Spirochaetota bacterium
TTAACTGTTACATCTTCAAGATTAACTGTAAATGTTTCATCTTTGAGAACCTCAAGACCTGAAGAAATTCTGGCAATATAGTTTACCGCCTCACCCTCGGCAAGCCAGTATGCTGTAATCCGCCTTTTAAAATAACTGTTTCTCGTAGAATCTTGAGTAACAATAGATACAAGCATTAAACACATGAGAAATAAAATCGAACTAAGGACAAGAACAGTAACAAGTACCGACCCGCGACTGCCTCTGGTTGTGATTTTTTTTATAGGCAAAATCATAAGTTTAACTTAATAATTATTTCTTATTCAGAATATCTCTGACTTCTTTTTTCAATACAGTCCTTTTTGATCCCATGATAGAGGGTCTTATCATTATTGCAATTTCTCTCTTGGTTATTTCCTCTTTTTTCCAGGAAAAAAGATACTTTAAGATCGGAATGTATCCAAGAATCGGAAGTTTTTCTTCCTGTACCGATTTTGCGTGTTCAAACAGCCCGCCTATGACAACAAGAGCGTTATTATCACATAGTATCATTGAATGGGCTTCTGTCTTTGTTTTCCTGGGAGCTGTCTGAGTATCGGTAATTTTTTCAGTCACGGCACTTGATATTTCAACCTCAAATTTTAATCTTATCTTGTTATCTTTTCCTACAAAAGGAGTAACATTAACCTTGATACCTGCGTCAATAAAAGCCACAGTTGATTGAGTTGTAATTGGAGTAGTTGTACTCTGGGATATGCTTGAAATATACGGTATGCTGTCGCCGATATGAATCTTTGCCTTTTCCCCGTGGGCTGCTACAATCTTTGGTGAAGTAAGAACCTTTACATTTTTTAATGAATTGAGAAGTCTTAGTGTCAGACTTCCGGAATACCCTTCTCCCCCCAGTGTTGCTTTGGATACCGTTAATCCGCCATACTTCTCCGGAGAGCTGAAAATTGTACCAAATGAAAAATAATTGGCAAACTTGAACTGACTCCAATTAATTCCATGTTCATACCCTTTTTTCAGTTCAATACTGACAACCTTGATATCAATATATACCTGTTTACCGGGTTTTGAGACTTCACTGATAAGTCTTTCAATCTGCTTAAAATTACCTTTAAGATCGGTTATTATAATTTTATTGGTTTTTTCATCTATCACAACCTTACCGACACCCTTTGTAAGAACAGGACTCAATGCCCCCTTTAATATACCTACATTAGCATGGTTCATATCGTAGACTTTTGTAATCTTGTTCTTTTTTATAATATCAGCCTTGTACTCGGCAGGTCTTACTACCCTTATTATTGATCCCTCTTCTATAAAATACAGGTTGTTTGCCCTTAGAATGGTTATCAGAGCTTTAAGGGCCGGAACATTTCTAAAACGCCCTGTTACAGTTCCGCCTACGTTCTGTGTTATAATAAAATTCAGCTTGGTCTGTTCATAAAACAGCCTGAGAACTCCGCGTATATCAGTTCTGTTAAAAGTAGCAGACATTTTGAATCCCTTTAAAAAGTTCTTGCTCCATACCTGTTTTAACAGGATGGACTTTCCGCCTCCTGATCTGCCTCTGGAATATCTGACCCTTCTTTTCGGAGTGTAGCGTCTCACATACCGCTTGGCAAAAGGTGAAACAGTATATAAGACAGTAATAAATAAACTTATCCAGATAATTAATATACGTCTTTTCATTTAACACTCCTCTTCGGCTTTTTGATCAATTCAATCCAGGGCGCATATGGGGTAAGCCTGAATACATGTCCCTTTTTTAATAGTAAAATATACTGTTTTTCAGAATTCACTTCTATCACAACCTCTCCTCCGGGAAGACGTGTTCCTTTTACACATCTTATCATTTCACGGCTGTATGAAGATCCTGCGGAGGTCAACAGCGCGGTAGTCTGTTTACTTATTGTCAAGATACTGGACAAGCGGTAAACAGTAGTTACAGGTTTTGCCTTTGTCTTATCGGCTTTGGGAAGTTTATAATGCTGAACTGTCTTTTTTGTAATACGTTTTACCTCTTGAGATGACCTTGGTACCAGAAACGGCACAAACGGGTCTACAGACCTTCTAAAAAAAGCAATTGTATTATCAACGATCCATGGACCTTTTTTTATTTCTGATTTTTTAAATTTCAGCACATTATTTTTTATATGTACAAATCTCTGATTGGTCTTCTTTTGTAAATTACCGGTATCCTCATCACTCTCACCCGATAGAACAGGTATCAGTTCTGAAATAGCATATAACCAGACAATGCTGACAAGAACAATTAGAACAATTTTGATACCTTTATTATCTGTATTCATCAACCAGCCCTCTTATAAACCGCTATATATATCCTGGATCTTACCTGACGTCCCGACTTTTTGATTACTCCGACATCTATTGCCTGTATATTAAGAATATACTCAAATCTGTCAATTGCTCCTGAAGCCTGCTCAAGTCTGGATAAAAAAGCACCCAACTGCAGGAATCCGGAATCCACCCTTACCTGTACCAATAATTTACCGATTTGTTCATTCCCTTTTGCCCTGGATATTTTTATCTTGCTTATCGCGAGATTTTTACGCGCGTCAATACCGGAGATTCTTGCCATATCGAAAATTCTTTTAAATAAATCCGACTGAGTAAAGTCTATTCTAACTATACTGCCGAGCCTTTTTAATTTTTCACGAAGGTCTTTCTTTATTTCCTGATAGGATTTTCTGTCTCTTATTTTGTAGGTTCTGGCTTCAAGTTTATCCCAGTATTCCTTAATGCTGAGGTATCCTGATAATGTACTTAAAAATATGATTGCAAAAACAATAAAAACTACAGCAGCAATAATGTGCGGCATATGTTTCTTTTCAATTTTTAGTTTTTTAATCATCTTAATTTCCTGAACCGTATCCTGAATTTAACACATTTTATTTTATTAATCTTGATCGGCTTTATATAAAAAATTTCAATTTTACGAAGCAGTTTGAATTCTTCAAGAGACTTTAACAGTATCGTCACATACCCGCTTGAAAATGATACTCCCTCTATGTAGCCCTTCCCCGTCTTATAACACTTAATTCTCTGCAGCCAGAGTTTCCCGTATAGATATCTCCCGCGAAAAATTTTAGCAATTCCCGCCATCACCTTGTTCCAGTTTGACCCGCGGTTTTTAATTGAAGAAAGAAGCTTAATGGAATTATCCATTTTTTTTATCTCTTTTTCTATCTTTTCTATTTCACGCAGACGGGTAATCAGACTCTCCACCCTTCCCGCCTTTTTTCCAATTTCACTTTGCAGAGCCGCTTTTTTTAAAACATCTGATCTGCCTTTAAGGTTAAAATAAAAAATAAACATAAAAGCAAATATTGCTGCGGCAATAATATAGGAAACAGCAAGAACCCTGCTTTTTTTATTTTCTTTTTTTAATGAATCGGACAATAAATTTATTGAAACCGGACTCTTCCTGAATACAGAAAAAATCAATTCACAGGAATCAGGAATCTTTAGAGTCTTTGCTACTGTGAAATTAATGACAGATTTTACAACATTTATTCCAATTTTTTTATTTATTTCACTTGAAAGATCCTCGAATTCACAGTCTAAAAACACCTTATTGACAGGCATATCTACCTCTTCATTGAATCCCTTCAGGAATTCAATGATATACTTATTCCGGGCTTTTTTTGTCTTTTGAAATCTGGAGTTTATAGATATAAGCCGGTTTGCTTTTAGAATATTGATACAAACAGTATCATCTATCATACTGACACGGGCAATTGTCTGTTTTGACATCTCCGGTTTAAACGCGTTTAAAGAAGAAACCGGAAGATAGTTTATTGACCTTACCTTTATCCCTGTTTTTCTTATGGATTTTATATCAGATTCTATACTTTTTTTCTTTACCTCTACAAACAATATTCTCCAGAATTGCTGCCCGGAATCCTCATCATGGCCAAGTACCTGATAGTCAATTTCAACTGTTTTCTGTTCAAAAGGTATATGCTTATTTATTTCCCAATATATGGAAGCCGCGATTTCTTTTTTTGGAACCTTTGGTATTCTGATGATTCTTGCAATAACACCCTTGCTTTGAACGATCACATTTACTGAAGCAGGTATCAAGCCGGTTTTTTTTTCAAAAATCTTAGCCAATGTCCAGTCTATACCCTTTGTATGCAGATGTTTTTCTTCGATGAAGTTTGTAACACGGAAACCGGATAATGTTCTCCAGGCTTCAAAATATACAATTACATCATCCTTAATCTGAATTCCGGCATAAAAAAGACCAAGATTCTCACAGATAAATGAAGTCCATTTTTTAAGTATATTGCTTATATTCATATTCTATTCATCCGCACTATCCTGAAACAGATGGGTCTGTTTTGAATTAAGATCAAGTCCGCCGCCCAGTATAAAATACTTATCCAACACCATTGGAACATTCTTCGGGATTTTACGCTTCCTTCGCGGCGAGGTCCCTTTTTTTTTGTTTTTTTCATTTATTTTTTTATCCGATCTTGTAAAAACCATCTCCATTATATTTAAAAAACCGCTTTTCGTCCTGTGAATCTTTATTCTAACAGACTTTATATCTTTCATCAAGGTTTTGTTTCTATAAACAGCTGTTGATCTCTTCCCTTCAAATACGGCTTCTCCATTCTCGTATGACAGACTATTCCATTCTGAATAGGCTGTTGTTATGAGAAGTTCATTGCTTCTAAAC
>JAGLSM010000193.1 GCA_023135745.1 Spirochaetota bacterium
AAACTGAAGTTTCACATAACCATGCTGCCCTACCCTTATTGTGTACCCCGGTTTTAACACAAGACCGTTATTTACTGATTTATAGTAGCTCTGTGCTGACTCCTTGTATTGTACTCTGCCCAAATGTGACTTCACTGTCAAATTACCCGCTGAAAAAGCGGTAGTTGAAGCCAGGAAGAGTACACAGAACAATAATGCAAATATGAATATTCTTTTTCTATTCATTCCTAATAACCTCCGTTCCTCATTTATAATTTCAACTAAAATTTCAATTCAGTCTGAATTGAAGTTGATTCCTGACCTTCAAGCAAACCCGTATCCGGATTTTTAATAAAAGTCTTCATGTATGTAACCGCAATCATGACATTTTCCGATACCATATAACCGGTCCGCCAGGTAATAATGGTATTGAGTCCCTCTATTGTAAGGGCATCCTGTAGATTTCTTATATCCTTTTTGGAATAATAAAGGTCAAACTCAAGTTTGTTGAAAAGCAGAGACCTGTCAAGATGTATGGAAAATTCAGCCTTCGGCCGCTCTATTTCATTTGCCCAGTATTTAAGGGAAATAGATACGGCTTCCTTGTTATTAACCATGAAGCTCTTCCATATTCTGAAATGCCATCCATTGTAGGGTTTATCAATGGAATCCAGCGAATCATACTTAGTCAAAGTGTTTGTTGCCGCATCCACAAAGGACCTTTCAAGAAGGTAGTAAGAGTCGAAAAAAGGAGATACAAACCTCGCTGAAAACCTGTTGTATTCTGCTCTTACGTTGAAAAGGCCCAGAAAAGTGCCTATGATACCTGTTGTAAAACCGTTACCCTTGTCTTGAATCTGCATATAGTCGGCAAACCACTTCCAGGTAAGAATTCCCAGATTCGGAAGAGGAACCTCAACATCAATACCATAGATAGAAAAAGGTGAACTCGCGTCATTATCATCAAACTTGTATTTATCTCCGCCGACTTTCGCTACATGCCTGGGATCAAGATCAGTAAAATAACTTGCTCCGATTGCCATGTTTTTTATAAGAGGGATACCGCTTCCTCTCAAAGGTCTCACATAGAACCTTCCTGCAAATATGTCAAGATCCAAAAAGTTTTCAATAAACGATTCAAACCCGAAGATACCGAAATCAAGATCCAGCTGGCCACCGAGAAGTCTGAGTTCAGGATAAAACACATTATTGGAAAATCCGCCGAGAACCGTTCCATGACCAATGCTCGCGGAATCAAGGTTACCGATTTTTACAAAAACCTTTTCACCTTTTTGACCGTAACTCAGATACCTGATCATTGTAACAAAAGACTGCCAGCCTTGAAGCTCTCCGTCTTTTTTCGTGAATTTTTGATCAAGTAACAACTGTACATCCAAACCAATCCCGAATTTCCCGAATTTAAGATCGGGTGTCCAGATTAACTGTGTGTATGTTACCTCATCAATGACTATTGCACCAATGCTGAGCCCGTGGCTGAAACTGGTACTGCCGGAATCCGAAGATTTTTTCGTACTTGATGAATCCTCCGCCAAAACAAATGTTGAAGCAAAAATCAAGACGAATATCACTAAAAGAAACTTTCGTAGCATAAATATCCTCCTATTTCTAACTACTTGTTTTAAGTTTATCACAAAACATATTAAATACTTGTTTTTATTCAGATAAAGAAAGCTGTAAAATCTAACTTTTATGTCAGTATAACATCAATTAAACAATTTTCAACTATTCCAGGATTTTTTATTTGCATTGTAAGGCCCCGTTTTAACAGGTCAATTTTAAAAATCTGATTATGCCGATATAGGTGATTTTTCATGAATGAAAATGAACTCTACTTTTTAACGTATGAGCCCCAAATTTTCAAACCTCTTACAGCATCATGCCCTATGTAAATCGTTTTAATGTCAGATACAATAATAACTATCTTAAACGTACCTAAAGAACCTGTAACCTTTAATGTAAACCTCGGCATATCAACTTTTTCATCTTTTGTAACTGAAAGAATTTTAAGTTTTACAAAGCCTTTACCACGATACATAAAACTCAAGGTTTTTTTAGCCGCATCTATATTTACGACATTATTTCCCATCAGCTTACTTTTTTTCATTTTTTGCCATGACCCATATATACCCGGAACCTGCAAAATTGTCCTAGAATACACGCTGATAGTCATTAAAAGTAAAATTGGAAGAATAATAAAAAACTTTTTTATTAATCGGTTTTTCATATCAAATAACTCCTTATCTGAACTATACATAATATTTTCTTATAACTATTAAAACAGTATATATGAATTTTTGCAAGGATTTTAAGCTTAAAAAGTGCTTTATTTACGCTCCTGCATCGGTGTAAAATCTGTCAGGTTAGGACCTGTATAAATTTGACGCGGACGGCCGATTTTTACCGGTTTAAAATCACGCATCTCCTTCCACTGAGCAATCCACCCCGGAAGACGCCCTATTGCGAACATCACAGTGAACATATCAAGCGGAATACCCATCGCCTTGTAGATTATACCGGAGTAGAAATCTACATTTGGATATAGTTTTCTTTCGATAAAATAATCATCATTAAGAGCAGCCTCTTCCATTTCCATTGCAAGATCCAGCAGGGGATCTTTTATATTAAGATGATCCAGGACTTCCCTGCAAGTTTTCTTAATAATTTTTGCTCTGGGGTCGTAGTTTTTATAAACCCTGTGGCCAAATCCCATGAGTCTAATTGAATTTTTCTTATCCTTAACCATCTGAAGGTAGTCTTGCACACTGATACCTTGATCCTTTATATATCCCAGCATCTCGATAACCTTTTGATTAGCGCCTCCATGAAGAGGCCCCCACAAGGCGCATATTCCGGCACAAATAGAAGCATACAGGTTAACCTGGCTGGAGCCCACCAGCCTGACTGTCGATGTAGAACAGTTCTGCTCATGATCCGCGTGAAGTATCAATAACTGATTCAACGCTTTAATAAGAACATGATCCAGTTTATAATCATTAACCGGACTCGCAAACATCATGTGCAGGAAATTTGCGCAATATTTATAGCGGTGTTTTGGATAAACAAAAGGCTCTCCAATAGACTTTTTATAAGAAAACGCTGCTATTGTGCGGATCTTTGCAATCACACGGGCAACAGCAACATCAAACGCCTCATTTTCCCGTTCCGGATCATAAACCTCCGGGTAAAAGACAGACAGCGAATTTACCATTGAAGAAAGTATCCCCATTGGATGAGCGCTGTTAGGAAGCCCATGAAAAAAATTAAGCATATCTTCATGTATCATCGAATGAGAGTTTAGGGTATCGGCAAACTTGTGATACTCATCATTATCAGGAAGTTTGCCGTAGACTATCAGATAAGCTGTTTCACTGAAATTTGACTTTTCAACCAGCTGCTCAATAGGAATTCCCCTGTAGCGCAGAATCCCCTTATCTCCGTCGATAAATGTAATATCTGAAATGCAGGCTCCGGTGTTTTGAAAACCATTATCAAGAGTAACATAGGAAGTATCCTTCCTCAGACTATTTATATTAATGGCTTTTTCCCCTTCGCTGCCTCTTACAGTGGGAAGTAAATAAGTTTTACCTTCAAGCTCCAGTTTTGCAGGTTCAAGATTCTCAAGCATATTAACCTCTTTTTATATATTATTTATAAACCATTAATTCATAGATCAATTATTCGATTCAAACAAACTTTACTCAATTTAATAATGCAGTAATTGGTAATACAAAGTTAATGAAGTTTTTATATGCACACAATCATTATTTTTTCTTATTTTCCCTGAATAAGAAAAAAACACCGCTCATCAGGTTTGAGATCATGATTGCAAGGGTTGCAAGAAAGAGGGTTGAAACAACATCAAACTGATTAAATCCTGCTGTTGAAAACAGAGAACTACCTATATATTCACGAAGGCCAACTCCGTTTATTGATAATGGGAGGACAAGTACCGTACCCAGAATAGGATTGAATATAAAGAAAAACACCAGATCTATTTTGATACCCAATGCAAGCGCGGCCACATAGACCATAAAACTCTTTAAAAACTGATTCATAAGTCCAATGGGAAGTGCCTTCAAAAAAACCACTTTATTATTCCTGTATCTTCCCATAATATTTACGGTTTGACATAGAGGTTTTCTCAGTTTTTTCCATGAAAGCTTTTTAAAAAGCTTATAAAAAAATATATTAATCCTTTTTAAAAAAACCATAAATACTACAACAATAACAGCTAAATCAAGCAGAAGATAAATCCATAGAATAGTAGGACTAAGGCGGGAAGTAAAAAGCAGACTAATATTTCCAAGCAGTATAAGACAAAATAATCCAAATATCCTGTCAATAATTATGGAAGCAAATGCTCTTGTCCCATTTTTTTCATTTTTGGAAACATCAATTGCCCTGACAACATCTCCTCCGATATTTGAAACCAGCATATTATTAAAAAAAAGACCGGTAAAAAAATAAGTTATTACCCTTTTAAGAGGAAGTTTTAATTTTGAATAAGTCAGAAAGAGTTTCCATTGAAACGCGCCTAAAAAACTCGACAAAAAAAACAGCATAATACTTATAATGAAAAGAGAAAGTGAAAAAGAAGCTTCAAACTTCTTTAGTTTGTTTAGGACTTCTTTATTCTGAAATGATAAAAAGAGGATAAGAATTAAAACAATGGTAACAATAACCCGTAG
>JAGLSM010000194.1 GCA_023135745.1 Spirochaetota bacterium
CATTTATGTATGACAGCTTTAATAGGAAAAAGTTCCGATTATTTTGATTTTTTTTTAGTAGATCGATAGGTTTTTTTTCAGTAAATAGTAATTTACTGTCATTTGTCACAATTTTTCTTTGACAATAAAAATTTTAACTTATTTTCAAGTATCTTTTTATCAGGTATGTATAGTTGATATTTCGAAACAAATAATTGATTAGAAATTGAACCCATAGCGTATTTTACGAGGATTTCATCTTTATCAGCGCCCAAGACAATTCCTACCGGAGGATTATCTCCATTCGTATTTTCTTCTTCTTTGAAATAATTGAGATAAAGGTTCATTTGTCCAATATCTTGATGGTTTACTTTTCCTAGTTTTAGATCAATTAGAACGAAGCACCTGAGTATTCTATGATAAAATATCAAATCAATAAAATAGTGAGTATTGTTGAGGGTTATGCGATATTGGCTTCCGATGAAAGCGAAGCCTTTGCCAAGTTCCAGCATGAAATGACCAAGATTATCAATAAGTCTTTTTTCCAGCTCTTTTTCAGAAAATTGATATTGTTCTTCTATTCCTAAGAACTCAAATACATAAGGGTCTTTTATTACATCTGTTGCATTTTCTATAATTTGTCCTTTTTGAGCAAGTTTCAATACTTCGAGTTTGTTTTTGCTAAAGGCTATTCTTTCAAAAAGACCGGTTTCTCTCTGGCGTTTAAGTTCCCGTACTGACCAGCTTTCATTAACACATTGTTTTTCATAAAATGTCCGGGCTAAACTGTCTGAAACGGAGAGTAATTCTGAATAATGAGACCATGTTAATTTTCCAGACAGTGTCTGGAATTTTTCGTATTTCAAATAAAACAGGCGCATTAGATAGATATTGCTTTTACTAAATCCCTTTCCATATCTGATTTTTAAATCTTTTGAAAGGTCTTTAAGAAGCTGGCTTCCATATTCTGCTTTAGTCTCTCCTTGCTGTTCATGTTCAACTATGCGTCTGCCAATATTCCAATAGGTTTTTACAAGTATGTTATTTACAGTTTGAAAAGTTTGCCTGCGACCTTCGGAAAGAAGTAATCCTATATCTTTTAGAAGAGTATTGTATTGTTTTTTTGTCATGTATGTATAACAATTTCCGTGGTGAAAAAGTTCCGATTATTTTGATTTTTTTTAGCGGATTAATACGTTTTTTTGTCAGAAATGTTCAGTTTACGTAATTTTGTTTTTTGTATGTAATCATAATATTTTCCATAAGAACTGGATATATCAATTGTTTACATACCACTAAATTATCGGTATGAAAGTAATTGTTTATATTTTTACAATTATTTTCATACCGATTTTTTAAAAAGCATCTGCCGGAATACTATGAAGTTCTAGCCAAATCCGGATCAGGGATCTGTTTTTTTCGTAAGAATATCACAAGCTCAAAAACAAGCAGGGTTAAAAGAATCAGGTAACCTGTCATTGTTACATAGAAGTATCGTCCTGACGGTTTGTATACCATGTAAACCTTGTGCTTTCCCGGAGGGATAACAACTCCCCTTGAAATCATGTTGACCGGAAAGATCCTGCCGGGTTTATCGTCAATGTAAACGTGCCAGTCCTTGTGGTAGTAATCCTGAAGTACAAGAATCTTTTGTGATGATGATTCAGTGTCTATATGGATTTTATTTTGTCTGTAATCCGAAAGGACAGCCTTTGAATTTGTTTCTGCAGTATTTGTTGATTTTTTGAAATTTGACAACAATGTCAAGGGTGCGGAAAATTCCTTTTCAACACAAACGGTAGTTTTAGGATTGAAGTTTGTGCCTGCCATATACGCCACCAGTTTTGTTTTATCATCAAAAAGTTTATAATTACCAGCAAGGAAAACTCTTGGGAGAACATCAAGATATTCGTAAATTCTTAATGATCCCTTTCTGAGTTTAAATTCCTTAATGAGTTTATAGCTGTCCTCATTTTGTTCACGCAGGGTTATGATGTATTTAATATTGAGAAGCTGCATCTGACGTTTGAGATTACGGTTAAGTCCACTAAAAAAATGCGTATACCTTCCGCTTAGTCTGGATATGGCCAGGAAGTTCACGGCAGTAATTTTGTGATAAGGGAACTTGTTGGAGAGGTAGTGCTGCATCATTCTCGTACGTTCGGCGAACCTCACCCGAAACGGACCTTTTTTGGTCTTAATGTATTCAACGAGACCGTCGCTTGATGATACCGGCGGCTGTTTGCTGAATTCCACAAAATGTCTCGCGCTGAACCAGAGTTCGAAGGCAAGAATCCCGATTACGAGATAACCGAGGTATTGTATCTTTTTTTGATTCTCCTCACCTTTGAATATTCTTGAAAAAACAAAATAGCAAATGCTTAGGACGATAATTGAGATAAGTAAAATCACAGGTATGTTTCCTGCTACTTTGCCTGCTCCGTAAGAGTTGCCTGTTCTTGCTGTTATTAAATCTGTAAGCGGCTGCATGGCAACTATGGAAATCAAAAGCAATCCGGTTAAAACTGCCAGTCCGATCTTAAGCCATTTAATAAATGAATCAGCTCTTTTAGCGAGATTTTTTTTAATATCGCTGTGAAATAGATAGTTAAAGCCGTAAGCGGCTATAACCGGCACAGCAAATGAAATAAGCCAGATAAATTTATTAGGGTTCCTGACTGTATCCATGTAAGGCAGTTTATAAAACAGCCAGTATGGAACATAGAGGAATCTTCCAAATGATAGAATTATCGCGGTGATAATTGTAAAAAGCCAAAACCTGTGTTCGGTCTTCCGATCCTTGCGGGAAACAAAAAAAGCAAAAATAACAAAAAGGACTGCAATCAATCCGACATTTTCACTGTTTAATTTATATCCGCTTCTTCCCTGCTGTGCCTGTTGAGGACTCTGCCCCATTCTGCCCCAATAAGGTGAATCCTTGTGGCCTGATTTCCAGCCGAATATTCCCGGAATAAAGAAGTCCAGAGTTTCTTCAAAAGGTAAGGACCACTGTGTCGCGAAATCCCATTTCTGCTGATCACTTACTGAAGCTTTTCCTCCGATTTTTGAATCCGCCTGTCTTGTAATGTTCGGCAGGATGTGAAATGTAATGATAATAGTCATTAACACCATTAATGTATAACCTGCGATGAGTTTTGCGACAGGTTTTATGTTTTGTTTAAGGTATGTAATTATTTTTTCACCAATGGCTCTTTTATTTAAAACAAGGAACATAAAATAAAAAAAGGTAAGAACAGCGAAATAAAAGGAAACCTGAAATCCAGCTCCGTGGAATGAAAGTCCCAGAAAGAAACCGGAGTACAAAAATGGACGAATTTTATCCTTAACAACACCCTTTCTAAGGAACAGGTAAACAAGAGGTATCCAGGCAAACGACATGAATTTCCCCAGGTGTCCTGGATAAACAAGGGTTATAAAATGATTACTAAGCATCAAGGCAATAGCCCCGAATAGAGCAGACTGCCGGTTAAGATTATGAGATAGAAGCAGGAGATAGAAAAATATTCCCGCGAGAAGAAGACAGAAAAAGTAAGTAAATTTTAAATAAAAAACAGGTGAAAAAAGCTTAATCGCGAAGTACTGAATGGAATAAGGCATCACACCTCTTGGTGTACCTGAAAGGTAGTGTTTCATCCATCCTGAATTATAGGAGGCTCCGTCCAGGGCTCTGGTGTGAAGTACGTTTTCAAGCGGTGAGTTATCTCCTGAACGTACATGTTCGTCTGTAAAGAGACCTTGAGCGAATGGGAATAACGCGATAAGAAAGATTATGACAAATGGAAACCATTTTTTATTCAATTTGGAGCTCCTTGAGTCTTGATTATGTTGAATAGTCTTTTAATATTAGTATTTAATTTTGAAAAAAAACCGGACAATATTGTAAAATCATAGTAGATCATTTTTATTTTCCTAAAAATCTCAATACTCTAAAAAGAGCAGTCATAATAAAATAATTTATTTTGTGCGCGAAAATTGAAAAGGGATATTTCTTTGCGGCATACATTTTTGCTACTTCAAATTCTTTTTTGTACTGTATCTTAAAATTAGCGCCGCTTTTTGAATTGGTGTAGAATCTGTATCGCGCAGTCGGGTGCTTGATCTGTTTAGCCGGATATTTTTTGCCGATTCTGCACCAGTATTCGTAGTCCATTACAAGATGGTGTTCTTTATCAAATCCTCCGAATTCTGCATATATCTCTTTTCTCCAGAATGTTGAGGGCTGAGGTACAATGTTGATTCTAAGGAGTTTTGAATATGAATAGCTTCTGCCGGCAAAATTCTTATACTTTGAAAAGAATTTTCTTATGGGTCTGTCTTTTTCGTTAATTATAGAATAGTGGCCGTATCCCCAGTATATATCAGGATTGTTTTTAAAAAAAGCATGAACTTTTTCAAAGGCGCCCGGTTCATACACATCATCTGAATTTATATAAGCGATTATATCACCGGTACACATTTTAAGGCCTTTATTGATGGCATCGCTTTGGCCGTCATCGGATTCGGATATGTAGTGGAAATTTTTGTATTTCTTTTTGTATTTTTTGAGAATTTCGATTGTCCGGTCTGTGGATCCTCCGTCGATCACAAAGTATTCAATGTCGCCTTTCTGAGATAGAACCGATTCAATTGTACTTTCGACAAAATCAGCCTGGTTGAATGATGGGGTTA
>JAGLSM010000195.1 GCA_023135745.1 Spirochaetota bacterium
GATTTGACGATTTTAAAAAACATCTTTTTAAAATAGATTATACCTGGTCAGCCTTTAAGAATGACTGCAGTAACATATTAAAACTTATTGATCACATATAAATTGTATAATCCTTCTTGTTGACAATGTAATGTGATATCAAGTTGCATAACCCTATTTTTTTTAAAATACACTGTGTGAGCAAATAAAATGTGACCTCAAGTTGTATAACCTCGTTTTTTTGACAAATGCACTGTTTGAGTAACTAAAGATTCAATTGCCAAATAAATTTAAAAAACAACAAAACTTTTTTTTGGTTAATTAATTAAATACGTTTGCGAAGCAACTCCGAAGGAGAATTTGCATTTTCAAAAAAACGAGGTTGTGCAACACCCTCGCAAACAAATTATAACTTAATGCATTTGTCCCGATTTATCGGGACAAATGCATTAAGTTATAATCCCATCGCAATTTTTAGGCTCTTTATTACCTTGTCCATAACTTTCTCGAGAAGACCTTCCATAAAGCATCCTGAAGCTTTTACGTGGCCTCCGCCTCCAAACTTTTGAGCAAATTCACTTACATTAAATCCCCTGTTAGAACGGAAGGATATTTTAACCTCATTTTTTTCAAATTCATTAAAAAACATTATTACACTTGCATCCTCAACCATTGAAACCTTGTTAATAAAACCTCCGGATGCCTCTTCATCAAGTTTAAGCTCTTTGTAATCCTCACTGGTAATACTCATATATGCTACCTGAGATTTTTCAATCAGGTTTAAGCGGTTAACCGCCTTTGCAAACAGCTTTAAAGAGCCTTCAGACTGAATTGAAAAGAAGTTATCATATATATAATTTGAATCCAAATCGAAGTTTAGACATAATGCAGCAGCTTCATGCACCCGTTTTAGATTGTTACCATGTCTAAATGAACCGGTATCATATACAAGACCCGCATAAAGACTAAACGCGGCATTGTAATCAAGCGCTCTAATTCCAAAAAGTTCCAGAATTATCTGGGAGGTGCTGGATGCTGTCGGATCAACTACATTAATCTGACCAAAATTCTGATTATCAGGATGATGATCGATATTAATAACAGGCCTATCCTTAGGAGATTTCAAGACTATGTCTTCATAGTTTTTAAGCCTTTTTTCGCGGCTTACATCCAATGTAAATATCGCGTCAAACCTGTTGACATTGATCTTATCGTGAGTTGTTACCTTAATGCTGTCATCAATATTGAGGAATTCATATCGTCCAGGCAAAGCCTGGTTTAAACCTATTACCGCAGTATTACCTTTTTTCTTAAGAATTGACGCGAGTCCGTATGCACTGCCTATTGCATCCCCGTCAGGATCCTCATGTACAACAATCAGAAAGGTCTGCCCCTTTCTGATGATTTGCGTTATTTTTTTATATTTAATCTTAAAATCAGACATATCGTCCTCCAAAAGAGAAATTATGATAATTCAATCCGATACTGTCAAGAAAAAACAGTAAATTTCCATTTAAGCTTCACCATAGTGGTTTATTTAGTGATTGATTTAGTGAATAATGAGAATTACCTTTCCCGCATGAAAATTAAAGAAAATGTCATTCTGGCCCCATTTACCACATTTAAAGTAGGTGGTTCGGCTGATTTCTACTGCCGCCCGGAAAACTATGAAGAAATCCGTGAAGCTATCCTGTTTGCTAAAGACAATGGACTTAAGACATTCAAGCTTGGCGGAGGGTCCAATGTGCTTATCAGCGAAAACGGATTCCGGGGTCTTGTTATTCATCTCGCGTCCTTTGACAAAATAAAAATTGAAGACTGCAAAATTATTACAGGTCCAAGTCTTGCTGTTGATACTCTTGCGGAAAAAGCCGCCATAAATTCCCTGTCAGGTTTAGAATTCGCGGGAGGTTTACCGGGAAGTATCGGCGGAGCTGTCTATATGAACGCGAGAGCATATGGAGACTCATTTGAAAATATTGTTGAATCCCTTGGTATTATTAAAAGTGACGGAAATTTAAAAGAATTAAGCGTTGAAGAACTCAACTACAGCTATAAATCATCATCTCTAATGAATACCGATAATATCATTATTAAAATTGTATTGAAGCTTAAACCCGGATTAAAAAAGGATATTTTAAATAAAACACAAACCAATAAAGAAAAGCGTATAAACAATGGACAATTCATTTTTCCGAACGCGGGCTGCATATTTAAAAATAATTATGACATTGGAATCCCATCAGGTAAAATTATAGATGAACTCGGTTTACGCGGAACTTCCATCGGCGGAGCTATGGTATTTGAAAAACATGGAAATTTCATAGTCAATAAGGGAAATGCCACTGCTGATGATATTAGAGAATTAGTTGAATTTGTAAAAAAGACTGTCCTTGAAAAAAAATCAATAACCCTGGAGGAAGAAATCAGGTATGTAGGATTCTAGAAGACAAGGCCTTCTTCACATCCGCATCTTCCAGGCTTACAATAATTGTTTTACCGGCCGCGAGACTTACCTGTCCAAGTGCCGCTCCCTTTATACTTTTAATATTTTTTGCTTCTGTATAGATAACCTCTTCTCGAAAATATTTTTTAGCCGTACTGTAATAAAGTGCTGCAACAGCAGCCTCATGAATGTCCGAAGCAGTATATTTATATGCCTTATTTTTTCTTTTAAGAACAAGATGGGACCCGGGATAATTATGCGTGTGAAACCACAGGTCATTTCCTGACGCAACCCTGAAGGTAACATATTCATTCCCCCTGGCATTCTTCCCTATATACATGGAAAATTCCTCTTTCTCAATAATCCTGTATGGAAGAGATGATCTTTTAGTCCCCTCTTTGTTTTTTATACCTTGCACCGCTTTTTTAATAATACCAAGGGATTCAACAATATTTTCAAATTCATTTATATCATCCTCCCGGCTTGACAGAATAGAGTCCTCAAGATCACAAAATTTAAGAAGCTCCTCTTCAATACCGGACACTCTTTCTTTTATTTTATCCAGGCCTCTTCGATATTTCTTTGCGGTTTTAAAAATCCCGGCAACATTTTCAGCCGGAGTAAGCATTGGATTAAGTGTGATTGCTACTTCCTTCCCTTGAGAAGAATAATCCTCCAGATTTACCGACTTCATTCCTTTTTTAAGCTTATAAAACTGCGTTTTAATTAGCTCCCCTTTTTTCTGCAAATCATCGCATTCTAAAAACCGTTTTCTGTCTAATTCAATTTTATCCAGCATTTTTCTAAGATGTTTTATTTTCTTTTTAACGGGTTTTAACAAACGGTTTTTTTTTGAGGTAAAAGCTTCATGACTTATTAACAAAGCATTTTTTTTAAATATATCATCGGCCTGTTTTAAGGTAGTCTCAGGTAAATCCCGGAAAGGATCCTTTTCCGGAAAAGAAATACCCGACCCTTTTGATGAATATACAATATCTTTTTTAGGGCCAAAAAGCATTAAGTCCTTATTGTTTAAAGCCAACGTAAAATCATTGGAATAATTCTTTGAAAAAAAATGAATTAATAGAGTTCTTGATTGTTTGTAATATATGGCATTGCTAATTCTCGCATTTATCAAATATTTTCGCAGACCCATAATGAATGAAGAAGGCGGCCTTCGAGTGCCGATACCTTTTTCATTTAAAATACAAGCCCTGAATACATTTCTGCTGAATGATAGAAACATATACCTTTTACCCTGTCCGCTTAAATAAAATACAAATTCAAAGGTGTTATCACATACCTCGGTTATCCCGTCAAGCCTTGCGCCTGATAAAAAGGAATTTATATATGATGTCAGAACTATATATTCATCTGAAATATCCATAACTTAAATATAGCAATATATTTTTAGATTTTTTAATGGTAAATATTTATAAAAAGAATAGATTTACCATTAAGAAATAAGTATTGAAAATTTATAAAACGACAGGAGACACCAATGTCTGAAGAAGATCTAAAAGCGGAACTTGAAAAATTAAAAAAAGAAAACGCGGCATTAAAGCAGTCTTCGTCAAGGGACCTTCATTGCAAGGTCAGCCAAAAAGGAGCAGTATCTTTGTACGGACTGGGCAGGTTTCCGGTAACTCTTTACAAAGAACAATGGAATAAACTATTATCATTTACCGGCGAAATTAAGAATTTCATTGAAGAACACAATGATGAATTAAGCGTTAAATAAGCTGCCTGGACATAAAAACGGATACTATTTCAACAGAACATTTCCCCTTTTTAATACGGGTCTTGTCCAGATAATGTAAAACAGTAAAATACACTCCAATAAAACCAAATCCACCAAGACTGCTAACACCCTGATTAAGTCTCATACTCTGATTTAATACTATAAAACCTGTGAACAAATGGATTAGAGGAAGAAAAAAAACAAGAACCCCACTCCAGGTTCTGGACCACCCGTTTATATCTATTAGAACCTCATCATTTACCTTTGCGCCAATTTTATTGTTTGAAAAAATAAGATCACATCCGGACCCGAACCCGCTGCATCCCTTACATCCTACGCAGCTCTTTTCTGTTTCCAGGGTTACAAATGCAGTTTTCATATCCTCCCTGACAGACACAACCTTGCCTTTTTGGCGCATAATAAACCTCTTTTAAAATTTAAGATCAAATTTAACAAAACCTA
>JAGLSM010000196.1 GCA_023135745.1 Spirochaetota bacterium
ATCTTTTTTTTCTCTTTATCCAATCGTTTTACAAGAAGTTTTGTTTCGCGTTTTTTCAGATTGACCATTTTTTTACGGTCCTTTAAACCCATGTCTTTTCTTGTCTTAAGTTTTGTAAGGACTTTTTTGTCGGTAAGAATAGATGAATCCAATGATGAAAGGTTTCCCTTTTTGGCATCAGATGTCAGAGGTATTATTAATCGGGATTTTCCCGGCCAGTTGTAATAGTACAGCGAAATCCCCGCATTGTATCTGCTGATATTACGCATTACTATCCGTTTAAATTTTTGTGAAAAATACCGAATATTTCTTCTGTATACTGCATTGTAATAGCTTATATAAAGAGCCAGAAGATCGGAGTCTTGTCTGGAGTAGGCGTATTTTTTCTCAAGGTAGCCGGATATAATAGCTCTGATACCGTTAATATGGAGGGCTTGAGCCTCTTTGTTAATGGAAAAAATATCAGCATTCAGCTTAATTTTCTGTGAAGGATCAACAGCGTGTATAATTGAATATTTTAATTTATATCTGTACCAGCGGTTGTTTTTTTTAATTCGCTGCCCAAGATTGATACCGATACCTCTTGTGTGTTTCATAGTATAGGGTCTGTAGTATTTTCCTTTATAATTGACGAACCTTACTTTCTTTTTTACTCCTATTTCACTTGTATCTACTTTCAGTCCTAAAAATACCGATGAGGAAAACAGGATAATTAAAAAAGAAAATTTAAATTTTTGCATAATATAATCCTTTTATTAGTTAATGCACTTATTGTATTCTTCAAATAAGATGTTTTCTTCTTTTACTATTCTCTTTTCAAGAGCAGTAAAAATTATATCAAATTCTTTTAAAAAATCTTTATCAGCTTCTTTATCGTGATATTTTTCAAAAAACTGCAGTATGGTAGTTGATAAAGCTTCCATTTCAGATACGAATAATTCTACAATTTTATTGGTATATTTATCATTTACGGCAGCATGTTTTAAAACAGGGTATATATTTTCATCTTCATTGCTGAGATGCTCGATGAGATCATTTTTGATGGAGCTGAGTATTTTTCCGCTGATCCTTGTTTCAGGACCAATTTTTTTTATATTTTTAAATGCGTGAAGAATTAGTTGGTGTTCTTTTTTTAATTTTTCAATTATTGGATGCATTAGATATCCTTTTTTTTAATTTTTATTTTACATTAATACACTAAATTTTCAATGTATTAATTAACAGGAATTTTTGTCCCGATATATCGGGGCAAAAATTCCTGTTTGAATAAAATTTATTTTTTAAAGCGTTTCAAACTCTATTTTTTTGAAAACGCAAACTCGTATTAAATTTATTGGCTAAAGAAAGCATTTGTTTGGGATAAGATTTATTTGTTAATTGAAAATTTATTTACTCAAACAGTGCATTTATCAAAAAAACAGGGTTTGAAACTTAAATTTATACTATTTTAAATCATAACAATGGGTTTAAATGTCCTCAAGTGACAAAAATCCTGCTAAAAATCTTATGAAATAATAAGGTCAACTATGACGGCAATCGCGGAAAGAAAGAATATGTTGGCATAATTCCATTTTTCTTTTGATTTATTAATTGAAGCCAATATATATATGAGAGCCTGTTTTTCTTTATCATTTATATTTTGTCCGTTTTTTAGTTTTTTTAAAAGTTCGAATTCGTTTATCATTCTTTTTCTCTTGTTTGCAATTATAAACCGGTAGAGGAAAAACACTACGTATCCAATTATACCAAAGTACCAGACGTATTTGACTATTGACGGATTAAGCCGGTAAAAAATCATCAGAGTTCTGAATGATATAGCTGATAGTATCCCGAGTATGAAAAATCCCCATACTACAGCTTTTGGAAGTGTTTTAAAATTATTTTGCTGCATTAGATTTCTCCAGAAGTAATTCAGGTTTTTTTTAATAAATTGATGCTGTGTATCGCGGACTTGAGTGAAGAGGAAAATGTCCTGGTTGTTTCTTTTATATTTGATAAATCCCCTTGTTTAAGTGATTCGTTAAATTTTTTTGTAATATAATGCAGATTATGCATCTCAAGATGCCCGAATACCCCTTTAAGAGAATGTGTTAGTAAAGCGGCCTCTTCAATTTTCTTTTGTTCAATTAAATCAACCAGCTTTTCAGAAATTTTTCCGTATTGTTCAACAAACATGATTAAAGCTTCAAGATATGAATCAAAATCATACCAGCGTTTAATACCTTTTTCGATGTCCAGTTCCGGGAGATTTTGTATTTTGTTTGAATTATTATTTTGTTCCATTTTGTTGATAGAAAATCTCCTTATTTTCCAAAACATTTAATAAAAGCGTCATTGACATAAACTTAGGTCATGATACCGGTTTTAATCCCATGAGTCAATTCAAAATAACTTTAAGAATTCCGGATTTGTCTGTCTCAAATTGGACAAGATGAAGAATTTGGGCTATACTTAAGGTAAGGGTACCTCTATTAACTGAATTTGAAGGTACCCTTGCGGGCGCAGTAGTTAAAAACTTCCTTTGTCGGGTTTTTAGAGGTGCCCGTAAGAAATTAAAATATGTGTATGGGGTGATCCCCGTCTGCGTAGAGGAATCTGAAATGGATAGAAAAAAAATATATAAGATTATAATGCGTTTAAATTTACTGTTTTTTTCAATACTTATTCTGATCAGCTGCACTGTTCCGATAGAAGAGCCGTTTCATGTATCATCAGCCTCTAAAACTTCCTCTTCTTCAATTTCAAGTTCTTCGAGTTCATCTATTCAACGTCTGGAGATTCTCGGCAGTACTATCGATGAAAAAGTGGAATTTATAATTACAAACATGACATTAAGTGAAAAAATCGGTCAAATGACTATGGGAGAGAGATTAAACCCGGCTATTCTTGAAGATATTAGGGACTGGAATCTGGGTGCAGTCCTAAACGGAGGCGGATCGGTTCCGGGTGGAAATACCCCTTCTGAATGGGCGGATATGATTGATGGTATGCAGACCTATGCGACACAGGGGCGTTTTGCTATACCAATAATTTACGGCACGGACGCTGTTCACGGACATAATAACCTGTATGGTGCTGTTATTTTTCCCCATAATATAGGACTCGGTTGTATGGGCGATTCCAACCTTGTGTTTCAGGCTTCGGAAGTTACGGCTAAGGAAGTCTATGCTACAGGTGTTCACTGGACTTTTTCTCCATGTATTGCTGTTCCGAGGAACGAGCGCTGGGGACGTACATATGAAGGATTTGGAGAGACTCCAGGATATGCCATCAGCAATGTAGGGGCGGCTATACTTGGTTATCAGGGGCCTTCAATTGGGACAACCAATCGGGTGCTTGCCTGCGCTAAACATTATTTTGGGGACGGAGGTACTATTGATGGTGTAGATCAGGGTGATACCCCTTCTGGTGGAGATTTGGAAACCATACATCTTGCACCTTATCAGACGGCAGTTGATTTGGGTGTAGGTTCTGTTATGATATCTTATTCAAGTATTTCCGGAAATAAGATGCATAAATATGGATGGTATATTAATACAGTTCTAAAGGGTGCAGCTAACTTTGGATTTGAAGGAATTGTTATATCCGACTGGTATGGAGTAGATTATCTTACCGCAGATAAAGTATTAAATGAAGACAAGGTTGTTGACGCAATAAACGCGGGGATTGATATGTTTATGCAGCCATATAATTATAAAACTTTTATAAATTACGCCATAAATGCTGTCAATGGAGGCAGGATTGCAATTACTCGCATTAATGATGCTGTCAGACGTATTTTAAAGATAAAATACAGAATGGGTATAATCGATCATCCTATGAGTGACAGGAATTTGGCCGGACAGATTGGTTCTACGGCTCATAGAAATATCGCAAGGGCATGCGTAAGGAAATCACTTGTCCTTCTTACAAATTACAATAATATCCTTCCCATTAGTCAGAGTGCCAGTATTCATATAGCAGGAAAAAATGCTGATAATCTTGGGAATCAATGCGGCGGATGGACCATTAAATGGCAGGGAGAAAGCGGTAATACCCTTACAGACGGAACAACAATAAAACAGGGTTTTGATTCGTTAACAACCGGTAATGTGATCTATTCAATTGACGGTAGCAGTGCCTCAGCAACAAACGATGTTGGGATTGTTGTTATTGGGGAAATGCCGTACGCTGAATGGTTTGGGGATAGCTCTAATCTCGATATTTCAGCTGATGATTTTACTGCTGTAACCAATGTAGCTTCAAAAGGGATACCTGTAGTTGTTATAATAGTTTCCGGACGTCCGATGATTATTGATTCCATCATGCCGTATGCGAGTGCCATTGTTGCAGCATGGCTTCCGGGGACGGAGGGCGGCGGTGTTGCTGAGGTTATTTTCAATAATACCTATAATTTTACCGGTAAACTTTCTCACTCATGGCCGAGGGCATATGGTGATATCCCAATAAACTGGGGTGACGGGGGGTATGATCCGTTGTTTGAGCTTGGGTGGGGGTTGTGAGTTATCCTTAATTGGTTGATAGAACGCTGATCTTACGGATGCAGCGGATTTTTATACTGACAGACTGTGTAAAAAGTCTTC
>JAGLSM010000197.1 GCA_023135745.1 Spirochaetota bacterium
CTTCAATTTCAGGATGATCTATGTCCAGTGTTACCATTTTTGCCGCACGCCTGGTCGTACCGCCGCTCTTAATCGCGCCGGCCGCTCTGTCTCCAATAAGAAGAAAGCTCATAAGCCCGGATGACTGTCCACCACCGCTCAGCTTTTCTCCTCCTGCTCTTATTTCTGAAAAATTGGTTCCTGTACCTGAACCGTATTTAAAAAGTCTCGCTTCTCTTGTCCATAGGTCCATTATTCCACCCTCGTTGACAAGATCATCCTTGATTGATTGTATAAAACACGCATGTGGTTGAGGATGAGTATAGGCATCTTCTGATAATTTTATTTCACCGGTCTTAGTATCTGCATAATAATGTCCCTGTGCCGGACCATTTATCCCGTAAGCCCAGTGCAAACCTGTATTGAACCATTGAGGAGAATTAGGTGCCGCCATTTGGTTTGCCAACATGTATGACATTTCATCATAATAGGCCTTGACATCTTCTTCACTATCAAAATATGAATTTTTCCATCCCCAGTAAGCCCATGTTCCAACAAGCCTGTGAACAAGCTGTCTTACATCGCTCTCGTGAGTGTACCTCTGTTCTTCACGCAGTTCATTAAGAGCAGCTTCATCCGGTTCAGACCGCTGCAGCCATTCAGGAACTCCCTGCTCAGCAATCTTCTTTGTCTTGACAGGTATCCCGGCTTTTCTGAAATACTTTTGAGCAACAATGTCTGTAGCAACCTGTGACCAAAACGCGGGAACCATCACATCCTTCATCTCAAAAATAACAGTCCCGTCAGGATTACGTATAATGGATGTTCGCTGCTCAAACTCAATTTTTGTTATACTATTTTTAATTACTTTAGTAAAACAGCGTGAAACCTTCATATCCCATCTCCAATAAATTTAATGGCAGACAAAAGGATTTTTTCAAATCCTCAGCAGACACCTAACCCCGCAGTAAAAGATGCAGATCCAGCTTTTAAAGCTGACAGTAAAGCATACACATTATACAGACAAAAACTGTACATTGTTGCAGAAACAATAAAGATAGAATTACAGGTTAAGTAGAGATTAGAGCAAGCACTTGGATAAAACATATTAAAGCAGTTGAAGGAATAATTCCCCTCCCAGTTAACTAAACTTGCATCTCTTAAATGTGGATAAATTGTAAGCAGGATAAAAATAAAAAGCAAGCAATAATTTACAAAAACATACAATATATTGTATCTACAAGTTTTAAACAAACAATATACAGTGTTTATTAAGAATTCCATAAATTCATGCAACTTGTTTATATAATTGAAGATAAATCATAATTCACAAATTTTGTACTACTATTTTTATAAAAAACAAAGCCATAATAAGGGTGCTTGAAGCACTCACAGCATAAAATAAGTGATTTTATATCTGGAATAATTTTAATTCTGAGTTACCATTAATAGATGAAACTAAAAAAAACTGTCCTGATTACAGGTGCATCAAGCGGTATCGGCTATGAATTAAGTTTAATATTCGCACAAAATGGTTATAATCTCATACTAACGGCAAGAAATAAAAAAAGACTCAATAATCTTTCACAATTGATAAAAGAAAAATACGGAGTCATGACTAAGGTAATTATAAAAGACCTGTCTTCACAAACCTCGGCAAAGGAAATATTTGAAGAATTAAAAAAAGCAAAACTGAAAATTGATATACTTGTAAATAACGCAGGATTCGGCATACATGGCCCATTTATAAAAACCAGTAGCACAAAAGAAAGCGAAATGATGCAGGTTAATATGGCAAGTCTGACAGAATTAACAAAACTCATTCTCCCCATGATGATAAAAAATAAATCAGGAAAAATCTTAAACGTGGCTTCAGTAGCAGCTTTTTTACCAGGCCCTTTGATGAGCATTTACTACGCGAGTAAGGCCTTTGTCTTATCCTTTTCGCTTGCTCTGTCAAAAGAAATAAAAAAACACGGAATATCCGTATCAGTCCTGTGCCCCGGCCCTACAAAAACAGGTTTTGAAAAAACTGCAAAAGCGACAGATTCAATACTCTTTAGATTCCTTACAAAAGATCCTGAATTCGTTGCCCGTTCGGCTTACAAAGGATTAATGAAAAAAAGAAAAATCATAATACCGGGGGTCTTTAATAAACTAAACGCGAGACTCGCCCCATTACTTCCAAAGACACTGATCTTATCAATAGTAAATTATATGCAGAGAGCAAAAAAATGATTTTATTGTTTACAAATTATATCGTTTTTATATATAATTCATCTAATTGGGAAATATGCTTTAACTTTATGAAAGCAGTAATACATGAATAAGAAACCGGAATCCAGACCAACAATAGGTCTTTTAATCGGACAGATCGATGGACGATACCAGTCTGCTTTATGGCCGGCCGTAAGAAATGTAGCTCAGAAAAATAATGTCAACCTTATGGTTTTCACCGGGAAATCGCTGAACTCGCCAAACATGTTTGAAGCTCAGCACAACATCGTCTATAACCTCCCCTGCAAAAATACAATTGACGGTCTAGTCATAGTATCAGGCTCTCTTGGAAATTACGTCAGTTATAATGTACTAAAAGATTTCTGCTACCGTTACCAACCCCTCCCAATGGTAAACATTGCTATGCCCGTAGAAAATATTCCAACTGTTATGGTTGACAATAAAAGCGGAATGAGACAAATAATAACACATTTTATAAAAGACCATGGATACCGTAAAATTGCCTTTATCAGAGGTCCGGAGCAGAATACAGAAGCAGAATTAAGATACCGGGGTTATAGAGAAATTCTTAAAGAAAATAATATTCCTTTTGACCCTAAACTTGTAACAACCGGAAATTTTGTTCATCAATCAGGTTTTAACGCGGTTGAAACCCTATTTGATAAAAGAAAAGTAAAAATTGACGCAATTGCTGCCGCAAATGATGATATGCTCCTTGGTCTGCATAAAGCATTAAAAATGCGGAAAATAAGAATTCCCGAGGACATTGCAATAGCCGGTTTTGATAATATAGATGAAGCTCGTTTTATGAATCCTCCAATGACAACGGTAGATCAGCCTCTTTACAAACAAGCCGTAATTGCAACAGAAATGCTTATAAAAATGATCGCAGGAGAGAGTGTGCCTCAGGAAATAATTCTTCCTGTCAAAATGCTGATAAGAAAATCCTGCGGATGTAACGATGATTTCCCGATTGAAATGGCAAAAAAAATAGAATCTTCTATTGAAATAACAACATCAAATATTGATAGATTTGTTCAGGAAAAAGAAGCAATAATCGACACAATACTGACAGATATTAAAAATCCTTATGAAAGCCATAAAGAAATTAGAAACTGGGTATCAAGACTTTTCGATTCGTGCATAAGTGATATTAAGAACCTTAATAAGGATAACACTTTTAAAGGCACGTGCCATATCTTATTAAATAAGGAAATCCTGACAGCAGATAAAAATAATCGCGCTAAAATAATCTTCTGGAAAACCATATTTTTTAACTTAAAAACCAGTATATTCTCATATATTAAAACAGATGATAAACTGCTTGCCAAAACAAATTATTTATTTCAAAAAGCATATCTTCTAATAGCTGAAGCATTGGAACACAGACACGATTCGCAGAGAATAAATATGAGAAACACAATCTGGAAACTCAGAAAGGTCTCTCAAACCTTGAGTTCTACATTCAACATTAAGACACTTATAGATCTATTTGCAGATGAACTCCCAATGATAAAAATTTCAAGCTGCTGTATATCTCTGTATGAAAAAGAAAAATTCAAATTTGAAAAAATAAACAATCCTCTTCCCTTAAATTCAAAAATCATTTTTGCCTATCAAAACGGAAAAAGACAAATAATATACGAAAAACAAAACATTTTTACTACTATGAACATTATTCCGGATAAATACAAATCCAATAAATCAAGATACACCAAAATGATTTTTCCCCTTCTTTTTCATAAAGAACAATTTGGATTTATATGTTTCGAAACAGGCCCTGATGAACCAATAATTTATGAAACACTCCGCGAACAAATCAGCAGCGCTTTAAACAGCGCTCTGCTTATTGAAGCAAGAGAAAAAGCTGAATATAAACTAATAGAGATACTGCAGAAACTGGAACAGTCAAACAGCAAACTGCGGAATCTATCAAGAACAGATGAACTCACAGGCCTTTATAACCGTAGAGGCTTTATGACCTTAGGAAAACAACAGGTAAAGCTGGCTCAAAGAAAGTCTGAGAATTTCATGATTTTTTATATTGATCTTGATGGACTTAAGATAATAAATGATACTTACGGCCATTCTGAAGGAGATAAAGCCATTATTAAAACAGCAAAACTCATAAAAGATTCTTTTCGGGAATCTGACATTATTGCCAGAATCGGAGGAGATGAATTTACCACTCTCTCCATTAACACATCATCAGATCCTGAGAATAGTATAAATAAAATCATGGTGCGCCTGAAGGACAGTTTTAAAAAAAATAATACCAAATCAAAAAAGCCTTATAATGTAACT
The DNA here is from genome assembly GCA_023135745.1 of Spirochaetota bacterium. Taxonomy (GTDB): domain Bacteria; phylum Spirochaetota; class JAGLSM01; order JAGLSM01; family JAGLSM01; genus JAGLSM01. The sequence goes on from JAGLSM010000197.1 coordinate 4,522, forward strand.
ATAAGTATCGGTGTAATTTCATTCAAAGATTATCCGTTACTACTCAGGTAATTTTTTTA
>JAGLSM010000198.1 GCA_023135745.1 Spirochaetota bacterium
CCATACAGGACAGCCGATCCGGCCTAAGCGCATCAGAAGCAAGGATCAACAGGTTATAACCTTTGGATTTAACCGGACTGCTGTTTAATGAAAGAAAAAAAACAAAAATAAGCAGAAGAACAATCCCGGAAATAAACTGTTTTTTCTTCCCCGCGGCTTTCTTAAAAAAAGTGACAAGATGCAGATGAATCTTTGTTTTACAGCTGAAATAGATAACGAGTGAAAACAAAGAGATAATGAACAAAATCAACAATATGATATAGTAGCTGTTACCAATGGTGTCGGTGAAAAAAACCTGAATAAACCTTCTTACACCTCCTTTTTCAAATAATGTCCGTGAAAAGACCTGCGGATAATGAAGAATATGATAACCGGCCAGGTGAAATATTATTGTAATGGGCGTAAATAAACCTATCCAAAAACGGGTTTTTGTACCAATTCTTTTACTAATCTTTTTTTTGATCTTTTTTTCGAGAGCAAAAAACAGAAAATATTGAAAAACAGAAGAGACAAATCCAATAAGCAGGAAAAAAAACAGGTAAACCGCAAGAATTTTAACCTGAATAATGATTATTGTGTCCCAGAAGTTTTTTATAACAAATGAAGCGGCAGATGCATCCGTATTTCCCATATATGACATTGAAGCGTTAAATATCAACGCATATAAAAAGGCAAGAATAGTAAACAAAGCAGCAAGAAGACTCTGTCTTAGAAGAATCCCTTTAAAACCATGATTTTCTTTTAAATAACGTCTGACACCGGTAATTAAAAACATTTATAAGCCCCAATAATTGTATAATAAAAATTAATGTGAAATTTTTGAAAATTTAACATGAAAAATTTAAAGAATTCAAAACCTCAAGTCGATATAAAAAATGAGGCGAACGACCCTCCCAAAAGGTTCGCTTCACTTCGCCTGGTTTCTTATGAGCAAGGTTGGCCCAACAGCCACCTTGTTTTTTTTTATCCCCTTGACAAAATATTCATGTACAGTTAATCTTGCTAAAATTACAAAAATTTTAAGGAGTTCTCAATGTCTTATAAGATATTTCTTGATGAAGACGAAATCCCAAGGAAATGGTACAATCTGGCTGCAGATCTTCCCAGCCCCCTTCAACCGCCGCTTGGCCCGGACGGAAACCCTATTTCTCCAGACATGCTGGCACCGGTTTTCCCGATGAACCTCATTGAACAGGAAGTCAGCAGCGAACGCTGGATAGACATACCTGAAGGAGTGCTGGAACTACTCTATAGATGGAGACCTTCACCTCTTGTAAGAGCAGTCCACCTGGAAAAAGCACTAGGTACTCCCGCAAAAATATTTTTTAAAAACGAAAGTCTATCTCCGGCCGGAAGCCACAAACCCAATACAGCTGTAGTACAGGCATGGTACAACAAGGAATTTGGTATAAAAAAACTTACAACAGAAACAGGAGCAGGACAATGGGGAAGCGCGCTTGCCTTTGCCAGCGCTCTTGTAGGCCTTGAATGCAAGGTGTATATGGTTAGAATCAGCTTTGACCAGAAACCTTTCCGTAAACTTATGATGGAAACATGGGGCGCAACTTGCATCGCCAGCCCCAGTAATCAAACACAAGCAGGCAAAGCCTTCCTTGAGAAAGATCCGAACACACCGGGAAGTCTCGGCATGGCTATTAGTGAAGCTGTTGAAGAGGCAGTAACAGACTCATCAGGACAAACAAGATACTCATTGGGAAGCGTCTTAAACCATGTAATGCTTCACCAGACAATAATCGGGCTTGAAACGCAAAAGCAGCTTAAGAAAGCCGGAATAAAAAAACCTGATGTAGTTATAGCCTGCGCCGGCGGAGGAAGCAATTTTGCAGGACTGGCCTTCCCGTTTGTTTCAGATAAGATCAGCGGACAAGATATTGATATATTAGCAGTTGAACCTTCATCATGTCCTACAATGACAAGAGGAGAATTCGCTTACGATTTCGGGGATGTCGCAAAAATGACTCCGCTTCTTCCAATGCACTCTCTCGGACACGATTTTGTTCCGCCTCCGATTCATGCCGGCGGACTGCGATACCACGGTATGGCACCTCTTGTCAGCCAGGCAATTGTTGAAGGACTCGTGACCCCAAAATCAATTCATCAACTGGAATGCTATCAGGCGGCAATGACATTTGCCAAAACCGAAGGAATTATTGTTGCTCCTGAAACTAGCCACGCCATTGCATGTACTATTCAGGAAGCAAATAAAGCAAAAGAAGAAGGCAAGGAAAAAGTTATTGTCTTTAATCTCAGCGGACACGGTCTGATGGATCTCAGGGGTTATGATGATTTCTTAAACAATAATTTGAAGGATTATGAACTGCCTCAGGCTGATCTTGAGAAGTCTTCCGCCTGTATGTCAGATCTTCCTAAACCGTCAACAGCAAAAACAGGTAAATGGTAGTATGATGATATTGACAGCCCGCGTAAGCGGGCTGTCAATACGGATATATTAAAGACTTTTACTTATGAATAAAAAACAATTTGATAATGTGGAATTATACTGCAGAATGCTGGGACATCATGTCCCGTTTAAATACTGCCGAACATCTAATGATAATGGAGCATGCGGGAAAATAAGAGACTGCTGGAGTTCCCGTATAGATATCGATACTTTTCTCAACGAAAGCCTGACTGAAAATGAAAAAAAATCAATCGGGAAACCTTCTGCTCCAAAAATTCTCAGCATTTATGAAATAATGAAAAACGCCCAAAAACTTAACAGAAAGAATGATAATGAAGATAAAAGCTAAAGATTTCCTGCTACTTCCTAATATGCTTTCAATGCTGCGGATATTCAGCGCGGTCCCATGCTTCTTAATACTTAAACAGCCCACTCTCCCATTAATCCCGTTTTTAATATTCAGTTTTATAATAATTTCCACTGATATTCTGGATGGTTATTTTGCAAGACGGCTCAACCAGATAACAGAACTGGGTAAAATTCTGGACCCTCTTGCCGATAAACTAATTCTTATACTGGTTTCAATTGCCCTTTTTATTTCTTCCAGGATTCCTCTTTCATTGCTTATCCTGTTTATCTCAAAAGATCTGATTATAATGGCAGGCGGAGTAATAATTGCCGGGCATATCCATAAAGTTTCTCCATCCAATATATTCGGAAAACTCGCAAGTTTTGCGTTGGCCGTTGGTTTTTTCATTTTCATTTTATTCCCTGAGATTATTATAGGATATCTTCTTATTTCGACAGGAATTTTATTTGTGTTTTTATCCCTGGGAAGCTATGGACTTATTTTTGCAGAATTTGTTTTTAAAAAAAAGAATTTTCATGTTAAAATGGCAATAATGACTTTCATGGGACTGTTATCTATAATATTTATCGTTTATTTTTATATACCCTATGCAGGTCAAATAATAAAACTGGTAAAGTAAAAAATATGAGATTTTCAGTTATCAGCGATATTCATGCTAACCTAGAGGCTCTGTCAGCAGTCATTGAAGATATTTCAAAGGAAAATATCACTGAAATTTACTGTCTTGGAGATCTGGTCGGTTATGGAGCAAATCCTAATGAATGTGTCGAAATAGCCCGTAAGCATAGTTTTAAATGTATACGCGGAAACCATGATTCGGCAGCTCTTGATCTAAGAAAGACCGAATCCTACAATAGTTACGCTATAGTTGCCATCAAATGGACCCATGACACATTAAGCAAATCAAACAAGGATTTTCTGATAAATCTGCCTTTTAAAATTATTCATAAAAATTTGCTGTTTATCCATGACGCTCTAACAGGAAGAGACAAATACATACTAAATACAATTGACGCGGGAACAAATCTTGAGTTGATGAATAAAAATCATCCGGAGAAAAATATATGTTTTTTCGGACACACTCATCTTAAAGTAACCTATACACAAAAAATTAGTAACCTGAAAGATAAGGCCGCCGAACTTAAATTATCTTCTGATATTTTCAAGATATTGGATGGGAGTATTTATCTCATTAATCCCGGAGCTGTAGGTCAACCAAGAGACGGCGGAGTCGAAGCTTCATATGTTATTTTTGATGATGAAAAAAATGAATTCAGATATAAACCTGTAAAATATGATATTCCTAAAGCCCAGCAAAAGATTATAGACGCAGGTTTACCGAAATATTTAAGCGACCGTCTTGGAACAGGCAGATAATTGGATACCATCAGCAATAAAGATAAAATAAACCGTCTGACTGAATTAATCCTGAATTCCAAAATGACCGTCGCATTAACAGGAGCAGGAATATCAACAGAATCAGGAGTTCCTGACTTCAGAAGCAATGAAGATTCAATATTCAACAATTATGGAGAAAATATCTTTTCCGGCCCGCTTTTTAAGAAACACCCGGATGTGTTTTACCAATTCGCAAGGGACTGGTTTAAAAAAATTGACAAAACATCGCCGAATGACGCGCATAATACACTATCCTGGCTTGAAAAGAATAATCTATTGAATTGCGTTATAACTCAGAATATTGACGGATTACATATAAAATCGGGAAATAAAAATGTATATGAAATTCATGGTCATACACGGTCCGG
>JAGLSM010000199.1 GCA_023135745.1 Spirochaetota bacterium
GAAGGTTTCGCTGACAGGTAATACAGCATCATCAAATGTTCTGTTCATTTGTATAATATAACCACGAATCATAAAAACTTGAGAATAATGATCATGATGATTATTATTCTTTCTTTAAATTATTACGGAGATGATATGTCAATTCAAAAAATAAATGAACTTGTGGAAAAGATTGAAAAAGGCCAATCAATAACGCGTGAGGACGCGGAATTCATTATAAATATCAAAAATAGTGAAATTGTGCCTCTTCTCTGGGGCGCCGATCATATCAGAAGAAAATTCTTCGGATCAAAAATTGTAAACTGTGCCATTGTCAACGCGAAATGCGGCGCGTGTTCAGAAGACTGTTCATTCTGCGCTCAATCGGCAAAATATAACACAGACGTCAACGCCTACCCTCTTCTTGATAAGGAAACCCTTGTTAACTCTGTTGTTGACTCTGAGAAAAACGATATAAACAACTTCGGCTTTGTGACAAGCGGAAGAGGAATAACGAAAAAAGATATTGCAATTATCTGCGATTCTATCAGAGAATTAAAAGATAAAAAAGTAGAAGTGGATAACTGCCTGTCACTGGGTATTCTTACATCCGAACAATTTGAACAGCTTAAAGAAGCGGGCGCATTAAGATACCATCACAATCTTGAGACTTCCAGAAAAAATTTCCCGAATATCTGCACAACTCACAGCTATGATGACAGGATCAGAACAATCAAACTTGCCATGGAATCAGGTTTTGAAATATGCAGCGGAGCTTTGTTGGGACTTGGTGAATCATGGGAAGACCGGATTGATCTTGCTTTTGAGCTAAGAGATCTGGATGTGGACAGCATCCCGATGAATTTTCTTAATCCTATTCCCAACACACCGGCAGCGGATTTTCCCAGAATGAAACCTCTGGATATTCTTAAAAGCATAGCTCTTTTCCGCTTTATTAACCCTTCAAAAGAAATCAAGATAGCCGGAGGCAGAGAAGTCAATCTCAGGGATCTTCAGTCAATGATATTTTTTTCCGGAGCAAACGGATTTATGGTTGGAAATTATCTCGTCACAAAGGGAAGAAATACGGATGATGATATACAAATGATTAAAGACCTTGAATTCGATTTAAAATAATTCCAATCGATTACATGTAGTCTTATTATTTCTCTATGAAAGATTTTTCACAAAAACTGGATTTATTAAAAAATCAGGATAGCTTCAGGTTTCTAAGATATTCGCTTGGGCAGACAGGCGCGTATGTTGATATAGACGGAAAAACATTTGTTAATATGGCATCCAACGACTATCTGGATCTTTCCAATGATGAACGGCTGATACAGGCAGGAATAAAGGCCGCAAAAAAATACGGAACAGGCTCAACTTCATCACGTCTAATAACCGGCAACCTCACATTAAATGATGAACTTGAAAATCAATTGGCAGCCGACTATCAAAAAGAAGCAGCACTTGTTTTCCCGACAGGCTATATGACTAACCTCGGAATTATAAGCGGACTTGCCGGCAAAGAAGATTTGATTTTTTCCGACAAATTAAATCATGCGAGCATCGTTGACGGAATTAAGCTGAGCTCAGTACCCTTCAAAAGATATGCCCACAAGGATATGACTCATCTAGAAAAACTCTTAAAAACAAATAAAAATGTAAAAAATAAATTCATCATCACAGACACAATTTTCAGCATGGATGGCGACCGGGCAATGCTTCCCGAAATAGCAACACTTGCAAAAAAATATAAGGCATTCACCATAATTGATGAAGCTCATGCCAACGGTGTACTTGGTGAAAACGGACTCGGCCTCGCCGAAGAACAAATGGTTCTTAAAGATATTGATCTGGTAATGGGAACATTCAGCAAGGCACTCGGCAGCCTCGGAGGATTTGTAACAGGAAAAAGAGATGTCATAGATTACCTGATAAACAAAGCCCGTTCCTTCATTTATACAACAGGTCTTCCTGCGTCTGTGCTTGCCGCGAATATTGAAAGCCTTTCAATAATAAGGAATGAAAAATCCTCACGGGAAAACCTGCTTAATCTGTCAGCCTATCTGCGTGAAGAACTTACTTCCGGAGGTTTTAAGATTCTCGACTCATCCACGCAGATCATACCGGTTATAATAGGTGAAAATGAAAAAGCCGTCGCACTTTCAAAACGCCTCTATAATAGAGGATTCATCGTTGTTGCTATAAGACCTCCTACAGTACCATCAGGTACTTCAAGGCTTAGAATATCATTATCCTCAGCTCATAAAAAAGAAAGCCTTAAAGAATTCATAGAAATCCTGTCATATGAATCCAGGCAACTGGGGATAATATGATAGATTCCAATAATAAACCGGTAATACTCTTCCTTCACGGATGGGGTTTTTCAAAATCAGTCTGGAATGAGATTACTCCCCTGTTTGAAAACGAATACAGAATACTTACTCCGGATCTAAGGGATTTTTATCCCGGTATAACGGTTAATTTGAAGAAACATTTGGATGAACTCGAAATTAAAAATCCATATATTGTAGCCTGGTCTATGGGTTTTCTTATCGGCCTTAAACTTGCAGAGCGTATTAAAATCAATAAAATAGTGTCTCTTGCTGCCGTACCGTTTTTCTGCTGTGAAAATGGGCTTTCTAAGGATACAGTATCACAAATGAAAAAAGGACTGGAAACTTCTCCCGATAGAGTCATTCGCAAGTTCAAACAGTGGGTTTATTATCCTGACCGTTACAAACCTGATAATAAAAAGACCCCCGTAAATTATGATTCTAATTTTATGAAAGAAACACTGTCACTTCTTGAAACAAATGATCTAATAGAGCTGCCTTACAATAAAAATACAATGTACTTTTTTGGTGAAAAAGATGCCGTACTTCCAATAAAGGCGATTGAATCATTTGATTTAAAAAGAGCGTTTATATATGAAGATTCCGGCCACAACTTTTTCATTAAAAATAAAATACACCTTGCAGAACGCATAAAAAAATTCTTTGATTAAATTTAAATAAAGAAACTTAAACCATCTTTTTAAAAGCACTCTTCTTTGCTGTGCACACAGGACACACCCAGTCCTCAGGAAGCTCATCAAAAGGTATTGATGGATCTTCCTTTGCCGGATCATAAATATATCCGCAGACACTGCACTGATAAGCTTCCGATTGAGATTTAAAATTCGGCTCATCCTCTTCAATATAAACCGGAGCTGTTTTTGGAGATTTACCATTTTTCACATCATGATAATGAGCATAGGTTAAAACTTCATCTGCATTAAAAATTTCCGCATCTACAACCCTTCCTTTAAATATCGTATGGGTATAGGCATCCATTTTATCTTCAACATCCAGAACAATATAACCAACGGTATTTTCAAGCACAATCGGAGTATCATTTGAAGACATCTTGTACTTCACATCCGTGAATTTTTCTATGTCTCTACCGGATTTAAAACCAAAGAGACCAATAAATTCAAGCGGAGTATTCTGAGACAATATTGAAATAGTAAACCGCCCGGTACTGTCGATTAATTCATGAGTCAAATTCTGCTTATTAAGACATACCGTCATTATAGGCGGATCTGCCGTAACCTGCACAGCCGTATTTGCTATCTGCCCATTAAGCTTTCCATTTTTTTCGGCAGAAATTATATAAAGCCCGTATGTGATTTTGTGAAGTGTCTTTTGATTCATGATATTACTCCTTGATATGGATTCTATTGATGTAGCTTATCTATGTCAAGGGAATAGGAATGGTTTTTCATGACAAATTTACTTATACCCACTCCCCTTATTATATTATGAGCACCAATAAAAAATAAAAGTAATGACAAATCATAATAAATAAGTACAATACAGCTATGAATAATATTAGGAGATAAAATGATAAATTATAAAGACAAAATTTCAGTTAATTATGAAGTAATGCTTGGCAAACCGGTTATTAAAGGAACCAGGATTACAATCGAACTTATTCTCAAAAAGCTATCGGAAGGGGAATCCATCAAGAGTGTTATGGCTGATTATTCATTGACTCGTGAAGATGTATTGGCAGCACTTTCTTATTCTGCTGATGTTATAGCTCAGGAGGAACTGCTTGTCTCTTAGGATTCTTGCGGATGAAAATATTTCCTTTAGTATGGTTAGTTTATTAAGAAATCATGGGCACCATGTTATCTGGATAATGGAGGGACAGCGCGGACTGTCAGACCGTGAAATCATTGAAGTTTGCCGTGAGGAGAATGCAATACTTATAACTGAAGACAGCGATTTTGGAGAATGGGTTTTTGCTCATAAAGAGAAAGGATTTAGCGTTTTATTTTTAAGATACAATCAGAGTGATTTAGAACAAATATGCCAGGCACTTTTGAATGTTCTTGAAAAGTATAAAGATAATATTACAAGAAAATTTATTGTAATCACAAAAAACAAAATACGGATTCGGGATTTATTTTAAAAAATATCCATAATAATCTCGGTAATTTTTTAATCCAGCTCCAGGCAATGGACAAATTTACTTATCCCCACTCCCCTTATTATATTATGAGCACCAATAAAAAATAAAA
>JAGLSM010000002.1 GCA_023135745.1 Spirochaetota bacterium
GGATAATGAGGAATATAGCCGCCGCCGAAGATATATTGACCATAATGCCAGGAATCAGTCACTTTAAGAACAAAACGTCCCAGACCTACATTAAACAGAGGTAGTGCTGTATACGTCATATTCCCGTGAATAAGTCTCAAACTGGAATTACCGGGTGTAGTTTTTGGGTTATCCATAACAGTCTGCGCCCATAATTCAAAATAAGCTTTGAAATCCTTATAAGCTACACCAATATTGATAACACCACGAAGATAATTCACTGAATCTTCATTAGCTCCATTCCCCAGCATGTTGATCTGAGAGTGATAGAGTAACGCGCCTTTTAATTTAATAGCAGGTTTTTTATCCGCGCCATCTTCAGCGTAGATACTTGTAACAAGGAAAAGCAGCGCAAGCAGCATAATTGTCGATTTTTGTAATTTTTTCATATTTCCCCTTTCTGATTTTTGAGATAAACTCAATTTTAACCATTTCATAGTATTTTTAATATTCTGTCAAGTGTTTTTGCTTTTTATCAATTTTTTTTGAAAACTGCCTTGATAATGAACAAATCTAAAAATCTATACTTATTTATTAATCACTAGTACTTTATAGTAAAACAGATAGGTAAAAACAATGAGTATTGACCATTCAATTAAAAAACTCTATGCCAACATAGGCAAACTTATAACCTCTTCCCTGAGTCTGGACTCAATCCTGGAAGGTATAATGGAAGAAGTCAGAAAATATTTTAACCCGCAAAATTGGAGTTTATTACGTTTGGACATCACCTCAAATAAACTTTTTTTTGTTATAGTCGAAGGTATTGAAAAAAAAGCAGTCGAACATATTCAACTCAGCCTAGGGGAAGGCATTGCAGGCACCGTTGCTCAGACCAAAAAATCCATTTTCGTCTCTGACACTTCACAAGATACACGTTTCTCGGATAAAATAGACCGTGCCACAGGTTTCATCACAGAATCAATAATAGCCGTACCTCTCATCTTTCGTGAAAGAGTGTATGGGGTAATCGAAATAATTAACAGCCACAATGGAAATTTTTTCTCAGCAGATGAAGCGCTTATCCTGGGAACCATAGCTGATTTTGCTGCAATCGCTTTTGCTAATGCAACAATGTATAAACGTGCTGTAATCTTAGCCAATACAGATCCCTTAACAGGGCTTTATAACCGTTTCAAACTTGAAAAATTGATTACCAACTGGGAAAATCCTAACGATTTACATCGCAGGGATTACGATCAATTGGAAAAAATTATCGCAATTGTGATTGATGTGGACAATTTCAAGGAGATTAATGACACATTCAGCCACAGAACAGGCGACAGCGTCTTAAGAGAAATAGCCAGCCGTCTCATAAACGGCTTACGCGACAATGACTTGGCATTCCGCATCGGAGGTGATGAGTTCCTGGCACTCATTAGAGTTGACAATGATTGTCAAACCGGCCTATTAACCGGACGTATTGAACAAAAACTGCAGGGTACTACTTTCAGAAAAGACAATGAAACCAATATTGTAAAATTGTCTACCGGAATCAGCACAGGCAATATCAGAAAGATTTCTGAGATTATCCACCAGGCAGATTTAAATATGTACGAAAAAAAGAAAACTCAAAAAAACCCCAGTCCGAATAACTGACTGGGGTACACTAGGGTAAGCGTTTTTGTTTACACTGAGCTTCATCGTCGAAGTGCTCCCCCGACTGGACAGGATGCGAACTTTTTTTATGGGGATTGAAGCTAGTGGCTTTGTACAGCAATTCGAGGAGTTGGTTTTTGTGTAATCCATTTACACAGAGGATATTATACCCTTAATTTATATGGCCCACTGAAGAGATATTTACGAGTATTTATTTTAACTTGCTATTTTATCCTTTACATCCTCCCATGAGGAAACTTCTACAACCGGATGATGCTTCCTGGCTTCATCTACAATTAATTCCAGCTTTTCACTTACTATATCATCAATCCATGACTCACCACACTGCTCACAAACCTCAGCAGGCACATTGCGAATAACAATGACACCAAAGCCTAATTCAACAGTAAATGTTGTTGTACCGAATTTCTTATTAGCAGAACATAAAGGGCATAATGACTGAGCATTCATTTTTTTCTCCTCGTTTTCTTATCTGATTCAAAATACAAATCATCCGGCTTATAGACAGTTATAATATAACACGTATTATTGCTTTTATCTATAGCAATAACAGCATGCAAAATTTCTTCCTCAACTTCTCCATGAATACAAATGCTAGGGTACGGCTTGTCATCTTCATATCTTTCAATAATCTCTCCATTATGTAAAAGCTTTATAACTTTTGACCTTGATACCCCTCTTTCTAGCATTCTTTCCAACACATGCTTGCTCCAATTTATCTTTGCATTCTTTATTAATTCATAATCATTCATTGATAATTATCTTTTCCGTTAGAAGTTATAGACAGTACACATCTAGTCTTGTGAAATGTCTTATTATTCATGATGCGCTTCCTTGCTTATGATATTATTGATGCAACTTAGGTATGTCAAGGAAATAGCCGTAATAGAATGTTCATTGTGTTGTTTAATCCGTTGTTCTAGATTTTGTGTTTGACCAACATAAAATCGACCTGTTGATTCTGATTGAAGAATATATAAAAAGTATTTTTCATTACACATAAAAACTCCAAAAAAAAACCCGTCCAACTGACGGGGGTACACTAGGGTAAGCGTTTTTGTTTACACTGAGCTTCATCGTCGAAGTGCTCCCCCTGCTGGACAAGATGCAAACTTTTTTTATGGGGATTGAAGCTAATTGTTTTGTGAGACAATTTGAGGGATTGGTGTTTGTTTAGAGATAAAAAAATACTTAAAATGTTGACTAAAATAAAGAACTCCTATATTTTAGTTTTAGGCTTAAAATTAAAATAAGGAAACTTATATTTTAAATAGGTTAAACATGAAGAATATAAATAACTTTAAATCCGGTTTACATAAACAGCAAAAACTTTATAAAAGTTTTAAACCGACTCTTATTAATAGTGAATGGACATGGAATGATCCCATTATCAATGTACTTCTAGAACAAGCCAATTCTACACTTGGAAGACTTGATGGTTATTCTCTTTTAATTAAAGATATTGATTTGTTCATAGGCATGCATAAAGTCAAAGAAGCAAACACATCAAGTAAAATTGAAGGAACTAAAACCGGTATTGATGAAGCATTAATGGATGAAAAAGAAATTGATCCAGAAAAACGCGATGATTGGAAAGAGGTAAATAATTATTTAAAGGCAATGGATTATTCTCTTAATAAATTAAATAAACTCCCATTGTCTTGCAGACTTTTAAAAGATGCACATAAAATTCTAATGCAAGGGGTAAGAGGAGAAAACAAATCTCCCGGTCAATTTAGAAAAAGCCAAAACTGGATTGGGGGTTCTAATCTAACAGATGCTTTTTTTATTCCGCCCCATCAAAACGAAGTTGCTGATTTAATGGGTGATTTAGAGAAATTTTGGCATAACGACAATATTCATATACCCCATTTAATAAAAATTGCACTAAGTCACTATCAATTTGAAACTATACATCCATTCCTTGATGGTAACGGCAGAATCGGACGGCTACTCATTACTCTGTATTTAGTTGCGTTTAAATTACTTTCCAAGCCATGTCTGTTTTTATCCGATTTTTTTGAAAAAAACAGGACATCATATTATGACGCACTTTCCCGGGTAAGAGAATCAAATGATATGACTCACTGGATTAAGTTTTTCCTTAACGCAGTCATTAAAACATCTGAAAAAGGACAAATCACCTTTATAGAAATAATTTCATTAGAAAAAGAACTTGATCAAGAAATATTAAAACTCGGTCGGAAATCTACCAATGGTTATAACTTACTTCGTTATTTGTTTTCAAAACCCTTGATTAATGCACAAGATGTTTCAGATGTAATTGGATTAACTCCAGCAACAGCAAATTCAATAATACGTGATTTTGAAAAGTTAAATATTTTAAACGAAATTACAGGAAATAGCCGTAATAGAATGTTTGTCTTCTCTAGATATCTAAATATTTTTAAGTAACTCCAAAAAAAACCCCTTTGCCGAATCGGACAAAGGGGACACTAGGGTAAGCGTTTTGCTCCCCCGACAAGACTCGAACTTGTGGCCCAGTGATTAACAGTCACTTGCTCTACCAACTGAGCTACAGGGGAATGAGTGATAAATTTAGTATTTGATACTCTATAAAGTCAAGTTTTTTGACCTGAAATTATCCAAATCAATTACAAAAAAACCTTAAATTTTCAGGCGTCCTTCAATAGATCTGGCCAGAGTCTCGGAATCTGCATACTCAAGGTCTCCCCCTATTGGAAGCCCCTTGGCAATTCTTGTGATTATCAGATCCTTTGTTTCAAGCAGCTTTGCGATATATAAGGCGGTTGTATCTCCTTCTACGGTGGGACTGGTTGCCAGAATAACTTCCTTGATTTTCTCTTGATCTATCCTGTGAAGAAGCTCTTTAATTTTTAAATCTTCCGCGAATACCTTATTGAGTGGAGAAATAGATCCCATAAGAACATGATAAAGACCTCTGTATTCCCTGGTATCTTCAATTTTCAGCGCATCCGCGGGATTTTCTACTACACAAATCTGCTCTTTGTCCCTTCGAGCTGACAAACACACAGCACAGGGATCACTCTCAGTCATCAATCCGCACTTACTGCAGAAACCAATCTTTTCGTGAATCCCGGATATCTCATCTGAAAGTTGTTTCGCGTACTGACGTGGATTTTTTAAGATAAAATAAGCAAGCCGCTGCGCGGTCTTTGCGCCTATACCCGGCAAACGCGCGATAAGTGAAACAAGTCTGTTAAAAGAAGGGGACAGTGATTCCAAATTACATTAAACCGGATAATCCCGGAATATTCATGCCGCCTGTAATTGCAGACATTTCTGATTTTACCATCTCATCAGCTTTACGCATTGCATCATTTATTGCCGCGTGAACAAGATCCTGAAGCATCTCTATATCGTTAGGATCTACAACATCTTTGGAGATCACTACAGACTTTACCTCATGTTTTCCATTAACCTTAACAGACACCATATCACCGCCGGCATGCCCTTCTACTATCTTTTCAGCAAGTTCATCCTGCATCTTGGCCATTTTAGCCTGCATTTCCTGCACCTGCTTCATCATATTTCCCATACCCTTCATCATTATTGACTCCTTGTTTTATAATTAGACCGGTTTACCTTCTAAAACCGTACTTGTTAAAAATTAATTCTATTCTATTATCTCTCCGTTAAAAGTCTGAAGAACATTACTGACAATTTTGTCGTTGCTATTATTAGTTTTTTTTTGCTGTATATTTTCATCTTCTCTTTGTTCAATATTGTTATTTCCTGTCTGACTAATATCAGAAGCAAGTTTTTTTTCATGATTAACAGAGGCTTTCATTTCTTCAAACAGAGCCCTTACCCTTATCCGCTTTCCCGTCCGCTCTTCAATAAATTGCGCAATCTGATCCTTTAAATCATGTTCAACCTGGTCGAGATGAAAAGAATTTTTCTTATGGTAATAGATCGTAAAATTCACCTCATCTATATTTGCCCTTGTTGCTTCTTTTAAAACAGCCGCCGCAAGCGGATTATGAATGTCTTCATACTGAATAAGTTCATTGAGAAGTTTACCGGAACTCGGTTGAATATTATTTTGTACTTTATTTTCATTGGATACAGGTTGTTCTTTTTGTGGAACTGGTTCCTTTATAGTTTCAACAGGTTTCCTGTCGGATTCTATGTCAGCCTTCCTGACAGATTGACTGTCTTCCGGAGGCTGCTGGACACTTTTTGAAGCAGCTTTGTTTATATTTTTAACTTCATTTGTATTATTCTGTCCGGTTAATTCTATATTAAAATCCGAGGAGGTTTCAGAATCTTCATTATCTTTTGGGCCGCCATTATTCCCGGCAAGCCTGGAATATAAGGATTCAATCTTCATGAGTATCTGTTCAGGCTTTATCTTGTTTCTAAAACTTATTATATGAAATATATTCAGTTCAAAAACCCTTCTCGGATTTCTCGAATTATGGATTTCCCTTCCAAGAAGAATCAGCATATCCATTAAATTAATAAGATCGTCAGTTGAAAAATCATCAACAAAAGTAAGAAGCTTCTTTTTTTCTTCTTCCATCATTTCAATCCTGGACGGATCGCCGCCCTCCTTGAAATACGCAAGATTTCTAATGATTTCTGATAAACCCGTAATAAAAGTATAAAAATCAACTCCTTCATCATCGAGTTCTGCAGCCATTTTTAATAAACTCTTAAAATCCTTTTCAAGAAGCAGGGTAATAAAATTAAAATAGATTTCTGAATCTATAATCCCCGCAATAGTTCTCACATCGTTCTCACTTATCTGATTGCCTGAAAAGGAGACAACCTGATCAAGAAGGGATTGAGAATCCCTCATGGATCCATCCCCCGCACGAGCCAGCCAGAATAAAGCCTTATCACTGTAATTAACGCCTTCAGCATCACATATCTTTTTTAAATGGCTTATTATCATGTCCATATGTATACGTTTAAAACGGTAATGCTGACACCTTGATCGAATTGTGACCTTTACCTTGGCAGGTTCTGTTGTGGCAAAAATAAACATTACATGAGAAGGGGGTTCTTCCAGAGTTTTTAATAGAGCATTAAAGGCTTCGGTGGTCAGCATATGGACTTCATCAATAATATAAATTTTATACCGTGACTTTGTCGGGCTGAATCTTACACTTTCCCTTAACTCTCTTATCTGCTCAATACCCCTGTTAGAAGCTCCGTCAATCTCAAATACGTCAATTGAATTTCCCTGAGTTATTTCCCTGCAGTTTGAGCATATGCCGCATGGAGATGGATTCGACCCTGTCTCGCAGTTTATTGATTTGGCAAGTATTCTTGCTGCCGATGTCTTACCAACGCCTCTGGGCCCTGAAAATAAATAAGCGTGAGATATCCGGTTGTTTATTATTGCGTTTGAAAGTGTTTTTGAAATATGATCCTGCCCGACAAGCTCCGCGAATGTCTGAGGTCTGTATTTTCGGGCAGTAGCCAGAAAGGCCATATCACATCTCCTTATTTATGATAATTGCCGCCTTCTCATCCAGAGCCAGGCACCCTCACTTCACATCGGATTCCCACTGACCGCTGCTTCCTTCCGGACCTGACGGAGTTGGGCGGTTGCCAATTGAGCAAGACCTGGCACTGGGTGAGAAGACAGCAATAAATTCAAATAACTTTATCTTATTAAACAACTCAACGTAGTTTAATTACCTTACGGAAAGGGGGGGATTCGAACCCCCGGTAGATTGCTCTACACACGCTTTCCAAGCGTGCTCCTTCGGCCTCTCGGACACCTTTCCATTGGGTAATTAATAGTATAATAATCTGAAGTCTAAACAGCAAGCGAAAGCAGATAAATCTATTTCATTCAGGTGAATTCATCAGGATACTAATCATTACATATCCCAAAAAAAATCCTTATTGGTAAGTTTCTCAACCTTCTGGACCTTCTCTGTAAATCCAAGCTCTTCCTCAATTAATAGAACCTGTTTTCTTAAATCGCTTGTCTCCTGTTCCCAGTAACCTTGCGATCCAAAATGAGGAAAAGCTAAAGGAAAAGCAGGATCTTCCCATCTTTTCGCTATCCACGCGGCATAATGTATAAACCGCATCCCTCGAAGTATCTCAGATAGTTTTATCCATTCATGCTTAAAATCACGAAATACTGTATAACCCTCCAGAAAAACCTCTCTTTTTCTGTATGAAGATTCCCCCATATCCTGAAACAGCATCCAGAAATCCTGAACAGCCGGACCGGTAACAAAATCGTCAAAATCCAAAAAGAAAAACTGATCTTTATCATACAACAGGTTTCCCGGATGACAATCCCCATGAATCCTGTGCATAGGAATATCTGAAGCAAATTCGTTATACAGATCAGCAATGTTTAACGCGGATTTTTTATATTCAGACAAACAATTATCGGGCAGGAAAGAACCGGCTTCAAGAAATTCCAGCGGTTTATGGACATAGGTATTTGAATCAAAAACCACCCTTGATTTCGAAACCTCACTTTCTCCAATCTGATGTATCCTCCCCAATAATCTGCCGAGAGATTTGAGATGATCATCTGTAAATTCATCAACAGCCCGGCCGCCGGTACGTTTCCAGACGGTATAATAAATATTTTCTATAGAGTGAAGAGATGAACCGTTAAAGCTCATTGGAGCACAGACAGGAATCTCAGCTTCCTCAAGCTGGAATAAAAAATTATGCTCCTCATTTATCTGTTCTCTTGTCCATCTTCCGGGACGATAAAACTTAACAACAATATGAGTTGCGTCATATAAAGCTATACTGAACACCCTGTTTTCAAGACTATTGAGCTGAAGCCAGTGCCCTGTGGGGTCAAGTCCAAGCTTTTCTATAGCATTGATTATTAAGTCCGGGGTTAGCCGGAAAAAAAACTCTTTATCATTCATTTAACTGCTGTCCTGACTTTCTTTGATCTTAGAAAGGTTCAGCTTAAAAAGTCCGGCAGTAGTAAAATAATACCCTTTTGGCTGAAAGATACAGGCAGCGCAGAAGTAACCCAAATGTTCCATTATCTGTTTTATCATATTTAGACACATTGTTTTAAAATGTTCAGCTTCTTTATCAGAACCAAAATACTGATTTATCAGCATATTTTTTAGTTGCTCGTCAAGTGGATCAACAGCCGGCAATTCTTTAGATACAGTCTGCTTCATAAGTTTAACGCTCTCATCCTCAGTCAGAAATGCCCAGACATCTTTCGCGATAGGTAAATATATAATATCAGAAAACTGACCCGGATTGTAAAAGGAGAACGGAAACTGTTTTTTCATTGATGTATCCATAAATTCCTTTTCGGAGAGAGGGGGATTCGAACCCCCGGACCCTGAAGGGTCAACGATTTTCGAGACCGCCCGATTCAACCGCTCTCGCATCTCTCCTTAGGGTAATATACTCCGCAAGATCTTTAAATTCAACGCTTTAGGAGAAAACTATAACAAAGGTTAAGCTAAACAATGATTCGGTTTCTGCCTTCATTTTTTGCTCTGTAAAGCCTGTCATCAGCCAGCTTAATCAATGAATCAGCTGATATATTTTCCATATCAATTTCTCTAATATCTGAAATACCACAGCTTAGGGAATACTTAATATAATTAGAGTTAAAATTGTAAACAGTGTCAGTTATATTGTCTAAGATTCTCTTTAAAATTATTTTGGCCTCTTCCCTTCCAATTTCAACAAACATAATGATAAACTCATCTCCGCCATAACGAGCAACAATATCATAGGGCCTTATATGCTTTTGCAGAAATTCAGAGAATACTTTCAGGATATAATCTCCTGCCTGATGCCCGTAATCATCATTGACATTTTTAAAAAAATCAATATCAATAATGGCAACAGCCATTTCTTTATCAGTTCTTTTTACACGTTCAAGCTCTTCCTCAATCCTCGCAAAAAAATACCGCCTGTTATACATGCCGGTAAGAGAATCTGTAACAGAATCTTTCTTGAGAGTCATTTCAACAGATTTTTTTTTCAATGCAAGTTTTATCCTGGCTTTTAATTCATCTGCATCAAAGGGTTTTTTAACATAATCATAACCTCCTGATAAAAAACCTTCCTCAACATCGGCTCCTGCGTCTTTCGCAGTAACAAATATTACAGGGATATCCTTGTACGCTGCATCTCTTAATAAACGCTTGGCAATCTGAAATCCGTCCTCTCCGGGCATCATAACATCGAGAATAATCAATGAAGGTATTTCCGCACATAAAAACTCCCACATACTTTCCCCGCAATCAACACATTCAACGTTATAATCAGAAAGCAGATTTTTTAGCAAAAATCTGTTTGCGTATTCATCATCTACAACAAGTATTTTAGTTTTATATTCCATATTTATTCCTTCAAATGCTTTCTTATTAACTGAAGAAGCGATTCATCATCTATTGGTTTTGAAAGATAATCAGAAAATCCATAGGATAGAATTTTTTCCTTTTCCTCAATCATTGCCATTGCTGTTATTGCTATGACAGGTAAATTTTCAGCACCTTTTTTTGACTTTATTATTTTAAAGGCATCGTATCCATTCATCTCAGGCATAACTATATCCATTAAAACAAGATCAGGTTTATATGCCTCGAATTTCTCCACTACCTCTTTTCCATTACTAACAAACATTAATTTATATCTATTCTCCAATATCATTTTCATCAGTTTCTGACAAATAGGCTCATCCTCAGCTACAAGAATTTTTGAAAGTTTTTTGTGCATTTTAATTTCATTACTATACTTTTCAGATTTCTGCAAAGAAACCATTGTATTCAGACAGACTTCATCATAGGGAATATAAAAAGTCACCTCAGTTCCCATATTAAATTTACTTTCAACAAATATTTCTCCATTTAGAAGCTCTACCATTTTTTTACATAGAGCAAGGCCAAGACCTGTCCCCTGATGTTCTCTTGATGATGAGCTGTCAATCTGGTAAAATTCCTGAAAAATTGAATCAAGATCTTCAGATTCAATTCCAATTCCTGTGTCTTTAACCTTAAAGTAAAGCTTTCTATCCTTGCGGTAAACGTTAAGAACTACAAACCCCTCACTTGTAAACTTAATAGCGTTCCCGATTATATTAGTTAATATCTGCTGTAATTTATAACTGTCAGATATAAATGTAGTTGGCAATTTTTCTTCATTTTCTATATGAAATGTAATCTTATTATCCATTATAAGATTACGGCTAATGTCGTATATGCCTTTTATCAGTTCCGAAGTATTAATAATAGTATAATTAACATCCATTTTACCGGCCTCTATTTTGGAAATATCAAGAAGATCATTTATTAATACAAGGAGCCTGTTGCCGCTTTGATATATTAATTCAAGCCCTTCCTTCTGATTATCAGTCAGGTTTTCCGCGTTATTTTTTACAAGCATCCTGGATATACCGATAACAGCGTTCATCGGAGTTCTTAGTTCATGACTCATATTTGCCAGGAAAGCACTTTTTGTCCTGTTTGCCTGTTCAGCAGATTCCTTGGCCATTAGGATTGATTTCTTTACCCTTGCCTGTTCTCTGATATCACGAATGAAATACAAATCGGAAAGCATCTTGTTATAAATAATTAAACTGGAGGTTATTTCTACTTCAATCTTGTTCCTGTTTTTGTCAATCATAACAGTTTCATACTTTTGATACACATCCTCATCTTCAACTTTAATTTTTTTCAACTCTGCTATTTTAGAAATTTCCTCAGAATCCAAGTATTGAAGTAATGGCATATCAAATATCTTTAAAAATTTATAGCCTACAATCTTTTCAAACTGAAAATTGCAAAACTTTATCAAGCCGTTTTGCAAAATACATATACCGTCAGTCGATCTTCTGGTAAGATTCCGATAGAGTCCCTCAGAGTCTTTCAATGCTCTTTCAGCAATTTCACGGTGTATTATTTCTTTTTTAAGCTTCCTGTTGACCTCTTCAAGTTTTCTTGAATTATATTCAAACATCTCCTTTTCTTTACTAAACTCAAGACAAATAGCAATTTTATCAGCTAGAATTTCAGGAATTATCGGTTTTTCCAAGACATCAATAGCTCCGGCCTTAAGACCGGCCAGTAAATCACTTTTTAAATTGCCGGGTTTCGATAAAAAAATAACCGGAAAATAATTATTTCTCTTTAACCGCCTTATTCCCTCAATAAAGGCAATCCCATCTATAACTTTTGAAGTATTATCAACAAGACATAGAGAAAAATTATTCTTTACAACCAATGACATTGCCTCATCGTATAATGAAGCATATTGAACTGTTATATTCAGAGATTGAAGAATTTCCCTGATAACATTAATATCCTTCTTATTAAAACAGACAACCAGAACTGTAAGTTTTTTAATTTGAACCATATCCATTATGGCATAATATAGACTATTTTATTTTTTTTCCAGCACAATTAACATTTTTTTAGTCTTAAATTTTTATTTAAAATTAAGACAACATCCGCTTTATCTTATCAAGAAGCTCACTTTTTACTACCGGTTTTTTAATATGGAAATTGATGTGAAGTCTATTTGATATAATTGCATCAATATCCTTTTCCGAATAGACCATTACTATTGTAATAAGATCCCTGTTAAATTTCTTGAATTCTTCAATCAGCTGATATCCTGTACAATCATTCAGTTGTAATCCAACAAACAGGATATCAATATTCTTGTATTGTTTTGAAAAAAACTCATAAGCCTGTGAACCTGTCCTGGCAATACTTACAAGCTCAAAATGCTGCGGAACAATGACCTCTTTTACATCCTTTAATGTACTGAAATCATTATCAACTAAAAATACCCTGAAAAGGGAACCATCAGACTTTTTACCGAGGGGTTTCTGTATATGTTTTATCCCGGAAATCTGTGGATTTCCTATTTTAAATCTATCTATAACGTTACGTTCGTCTTTTGTTAAACCCATTGTAATGATATTTATTTTAAACTTTTGATACCTGTTCTTAATTGTTTGAATTAAGAGATTCAAGCTGTGATATACTATAGCAGGACCCGGAATAAATTTACCATCAACAATAACCAGTTCTCCAAAATGATAAACCGGTTTACTGAATTTGATCCATCTTAAAATATAAAGTGTTTTTGTTCTGCTGCTAATTGCCAATGTATTAACTCTATTTATTTTATTTTATTTGAGAATAAATAAAAAATCGGGTTTCGTCAAGATAGATTAAAAAATATTTTCAGGCAAGATGCCCTGAATTTTTAAATTTTAATACAGGTTTTTTAACAGACATCGATGATTTAAGTTTATTTAACCGTTTAATTATCCTGGATGACATTGCCGCGATTCTATGTGCCCTTCGGCTGAGTATCCTATCTAAAATAACATCACTCATATAAATACCGAACTCTTTGTATGAATCAATAAGTACATCAAGCTCCTTTATTTCACCAACAAGGTAATTGTAATAGTCAAGAAGATGGTCTGTGTCATTAATGTTTAATTGTTTTTTTGGAGAAACAAGCTGCTTATTTAAAACTCCAAGATAATGAAGTATTGAAAGCTGTGTTAGTCTTATATTCTGAGACGCTGTAATGAAATCCTTATCCTGCAATATTAACACCCTTTGACTGATTATTAACATCAATTACCTTATCAGCTATAGATTTCCAGGCATCAAGAAGATTTTCAATGTGATCACGAACATGCTTAAAAGATTCTTTGTCTTTTTTAATATTTGCCTCAAGCAGACATTTGTTAAAATACATATAAAGATTGTAAAGCTTTGAAGCCAAATCTCCTGCGTCAAAATTTACTGAAACCGCCAATTCGGTTATAATATCCTGAGCCTTAAGAACATTATTATTAACAACATCAAACTTCTTTTCATCTATTGCTGCCATTGCCGAATCAATCGACTTAATTGCACCTTCGTATAGAAGGATTATAAGCTTTGCCGGAGAGGCTGTCATTATTTGTGTTTCTTTATACTGACTATAAGCTTTTTTATCGGGCAATGTCGTAACCTCATATTAGTTTTGTTGCCAATAGAATACACTTTATTATCGGCAGATATACCGTATTTTTGAGGCATTTATCCAATAATTTTAATAATCTTCTCTATGTCATACAGGATATTGGTAAAAAAACCTTCGACTGCTTTATCAAATTTGCCTTTTTGAAAAGAAAATATATCCGCTGCGCGAAGAAATTCAAACAATGGCCGCGTACTTTCACTCTTAAGGATCGTCTTCATAAGTGCCTCATTTAAATTCTTTTTTTCTCTTAGCATAATTAGAATTTTCTGTAATTCATTCAGAATTATTTCAAGATTACTCTTGTTCAGAAACTCATCTTTTTTCGTCCCATTAGGAGAATAATAAGTAATTTTCTCATCACTTTTAATTGAATCAACAGAAACAAGAGGTATTCCCTCCAAAAAGGGACTGCTTGTAACAGTTTTTATTTTAACCCCTGATTTCTTTAAAAAATCCATGAGCTCATTTTTATAACTTATAAATTTCTTGTCACTTAGAAACAAGCCCTGTTTCTCCCAGTTATTTCTCCATGGCGTCTCAAGGAATTTCTCAATTCCGCTGCTCCTTGAGCTTTTTAGATGAATATCCTGAATAAAACGATAATCCCTGCAATGCCCTTTGCATGAATAAGAAGCAAAATCCATCCCGGCAAGATAAACGGTTTTTGCCCCAAGATAAACAGCAGCCTGAACAGCAAATACCGAAACATTTGCCGATTCAATAAAAGCAGGAAGAGATTCCTTATTTGTTAAACTCCTCTCTACAGATAGATTAAATGAAACAGGAAAACGCGGCCCCTTCCATAAACGTAAAACATTTGAATTAACATACAGAGGATAAATAAGCGGAACATTATCAAGATTAATTCCCGCGAGATGCAGCGCGTTGGCATATCCTCCATCCATAGAACAGACAAAATCAGGAATTATTCCGTTCGATAAAAGATTTCTTAGACTCGGAGCAAGAGCAATAATTTTGTATCTTTCGCGGAATTTTCTTATTTCTGTGATAATCCCGTCAAGAGTCGGACCCGGAGCTGTTATAAGATAATCAACATGTCTTTTAGCTCCTCTTAAATCAAAGAATTTTTTTTCTCTTTTTAAATTTAACAGAATATTAAGAAGCCATCTCCTTCCAAAGAATGCCGTAGTTGAAATGTTGGCAATACCCTTTTTAAACTCTTCAAGAATTTTATTTTGAATAAAAGTGTAATCTTCTTTAAAGACATTGATCGAAGGAAGATGTTCTATCATAACAACATCATCAGCCTGAAGGCTGTCAAAAGGAATAAGCAAACCAGGAATATTTCCCACTCTGACCTCATCAATAAAAACAATTGAAAAACTATTAAGACTTCCCTTTTTTCTCTTGTCAAACGCAAGTCGTGCGATTCCCGGATCAGCTTCAAAAACATAGACCAGTAAATCCAATTTGTTTGAAAGATATTCGGCAAGATAATAAAATCCGTCACCAAAGAGAAAAGCCGCTTTTTTACCGGAAAAATTATAAGCTGAGGCTCTTTTTTCCGCCTCTTTTAGCGGATCATAAATACTGTTGAATAATTGCCCCATTACTTTTACAACAGGATATCCTGATCTTGCCTCTATGAGTTCATAGGCATTTGTCTTTGACTGTAAAAAACATTCAGAAATTTTCTGTGAAGCCGGTATTTTCATTTGATTTAATAATTATCCTAAAACCTTTATCCTAAAATCTTAAGTGCAAGCATCGTAATATCATCTTCCTGAGGCATTGAAACGGTAAATTTTGATACTTCTTTGACAATACCATTTATCAAATCATCAGGACTGCCTGAAGCATATTTTTTTACAGCAGCAATCAGCCGTTCTTCCTGAAATTCTTCCTGTTGTGAATTCATAACCTCTGTAACTCCGTCTGTATAAAGTAAAACCACATCACCTTTTTCAAGCTGAAGTGTCCTGAGTTCAATCAACGGGTCAAAAGATTCTGAACCTGTCATACCAAGAGGCACACCTCCGGACGGAAGCAGCTGAGCTTCTCCCTTTTTTTCTTTATATAGAACTGCCGGATTATGCCCGGCTGACGCGTAAAACATTTTTTTATTTTTATAATTAATAGTTCCGTAAAAAACAGTCGCAAACATCGCAGGAAGTGTGTCCTGGTAGACAAAAGGATTTATCCTGCATAAGACATCCCGAGCATCAGCTGTGCCTGGAGCATGTGATCTGAGCACTGTACGGACCATTGACATTACAAGACCTGATCCTACCCCGTGTCCCGAAACATCCGCGATGGCAATACCTATATAATCTTTCCCTACATCTATAAAGTCATAATAATCACCGCCCGCCTCAGTCTGAGCACTGTAATACGCGGCAAATTCAAACCCCGGTATTTCCGGAAGTTTTTTAGGAAGAAGTGCTGATTGAATCTGTTCGGCAATTTTAAGCTCCTCTTCCATTCTCGCCTTTTCAACAAGCTGTCCCTGAGCTTTTCTGATATTTGCAGTCATTACATTGAATTCATCCGCAAGTTGACCAAGTTCATCACTTGTGTTAAGGACAATCTTATTCTTAAAATCACCCTTCCCTACTGCAATTGCACCTTCGGTTAAAATTCTAACATTTTTAATCATCAATCCGCTCAATAAAAAACTTATAAAAATCAAACGCAGCACAAGAGATAAGGAGAGGTCAATTGTATTAATAACAACAAGATTCATTTCTTTTTCTATCGATTTTGGACTCAGGATAATTCTGACAAATCCAATTTTATACGGAGAAACAAGTATTCGAAGACCATGCCTGAAAAATGCCTTTTTATCCTCTTTCGAAATTAAGGGCCTGTATATTTTTTTGAGTTTTCGATACCTGTATAGCTTTGGAAAAGTAAACCGGCCGGTCTTTAAATAATTTTTAAACCGGTTTCTAAAAAAATGAAGATCTACCAGCGTTTCATCTCCTTTTAAAAAAGGGCTTATATACCTTTTATAAATAAGGTTATTAATGATCTGTTGTCTCTTTTCATCTTTTCTGTTGAGAAATAATTCAGCATTCTCAAGATAAGCAACTGCCGTCTTTATTTCAAAACTATCTTTTTTATCTATACTATTTCTAAAAAGCTCATCATTTTTTATGTTTTTTATTACTTTACTAAAAGCTTTCGGAACCCTTTTCCTGTAAATTGAATCTATTATTACTGAAACCCGCTTTAAAAAACTCCTGTTAAAATACCTGCGGGAATTTACAGAATAAAATCCATTTCTATATTGTTTTAACAAATTAATATAGCGTGAAAATATCGAAATATCACCCAATCCAAGCTTGTACTTTTTTAATTTCAATAACCGCTTGGCGTAATTTGTCAATTCCTTACTAAGGACTTCCCCGTCTTCATCTTTTTCTTCAACAAATAATAGTTTGTATATATATTCAAACATGGAAATAAATTTAAGATCCTTGATTCTTGATCCCTGCTGTTTACCGGAAAAGTTAAAGCCTCCTTTTTTCCATTTTTGAAATAAGCTCATTGCCTTTTTAAGAGATACATCATTTCTATTTATGCGTTTGAAAGGATTTTGATAAACAGGTAAAACCCCCTCAAAATATGAAGTGTTTGACGGATAATTAAGCAGTCTTGCTTTTTTATTACGCTTTAATCTTTTGCTGTTTTTTTTATTAACCCTTGTAATAAGTTTTTGATATTCAGCTTCGGCATATTTTGCCGAACGAATAAAATAGGCGCTGGAATCATCTACAACAGAAGAGAGAAAATACCCAATATTGGGATATTTCTTTCTGAATTTTGTACCTGTCAGTTTTGGAACGGGCATTTTTCTGATAAGTCTTGACCCGTCGAAACGTCCCCTATGCCACTGCGAATGAGCAAAGACCCTGCCTCTTGGGTCGACAAACATGGCATTTTTAAAATTGGGAATACTTTTTAAACCTTTTGTATATCCCTGCAGGGCTTTAATATTCTCTTTATCTTCCAGGAATTTCAAAGCCGCGTTTTTATAGGAAAACAGATAAGACTGAAGATTTCTCTTTAAGTCTCCCTCGCGAGTATTTTTCTGAAGCTTAACTATAAAAATACCAACAAGGAACATGGCAGAAATCAGTATAACAGCAACAAACAAACCAAACTTAAACCCTATGCTATACCTCAGGTGGCGGGTATGTGATCTGATTTTCATTTAGTATCTCCATTAGAGTATAAGACGCTTTCTTTTTGTAAACGAGTCAAGGTCCCCTATTATTATTATTCCGCTTTTATAAAAAATAACTCCATTATATATCTTTGTGACCTTTAACCTCGCGTTATCAATTTTTACTTCTACTCCGGGATGAACATCCTTTGCGGCAATAATTGATCTTTGAATATTTTTTTAATTTGAGATAATATGTATCCTTGATCATTACATAATGGGCAGTCTTGGGTGTGAAAATAAAGAATGCTTATTGTATCTGTATTACACATAGTATTGCTTTTTTCGGCAAGTATCCAATATCTAAGATTTGATATTGTATATTCTCTTTTAAGTAATATGTAATCTTCGTTTTCAATATCACCATTTAGTTCGTATGCTTCTAATTTTTCCAAAGCAGGACTTAATAGTTTAAGATTATTCTCTAATGTTGCAGAAAGAACATCGCATTTTTCTTCATTAGTTAATGCACTATTTTCAAGATTTTCAATATAATTGAATTGGAATTGTAGACTTGCGTAATCGGCACTTTGTGTTTTGCTTAATTGTTGTATATAATCTAATTTCTGTTCATTTATGACTAAACCCAATAAAAGACCAGATGTAAACACAAGTACTGTAAGTATACCTGCAAGCGCATATTTATTTTTTTTTATTCGTCTCATTTTTTCCAACTCACATCATGCGTTTTTTTTGTTAGTATAAGGTCAATAATACTTGTAATCCACATAAAACTAAGTATTAGGTAATAAACTATAAAAAAAAGTATCAATGGTATTATGTATTTTAATTTTATTTTTTCGTCTGTGTATTTGTGTGCTTTTATTATGATTGCTAGATTTATTAGAATCATAATTACAATTACAAAAAGTTTTGCATAATCATAAGAGAATATGGAATTTACAAAACCGGCAATTATGTTTGAAAATGTAGTGTTGTAATAAAGAGCAAAATCAAAATTAAGTAGTATTATTTGGTGTATTTGTTCATACATACGAAATAAAACACCCTTAAAAAACATCAGAATTACGACCAAAAGAAGAAACATACCACTTACAATGGATGGCAATTGGAACATTCCAAAATCGCCATATTTCTTATTGAATATCAAAGATCTATAGTCGTAAAGAGTCATGAGTGATCCTTTAAACCATCTATTTCTTTGTTTGTAGAGTGCTTTTAGTGTTGCAGGTGCGATTGTCGTGACATCTCCATCATGTGTTTGCGCTAATTTATAATGGTTTTTTTGCAGACGATATGCTATTTCTTGATCTTCAACAATTGATTTTTCATCAAAACCACCCAAAGATTGGATTATACTTTTTCGATACATAGAAAATGGTCCAGGAGTCACATGTATGCAGTGTATACTGCTAAGAATAATTTTTACGAATGC